>JACQQP010000065.1 GCA_016206945.1 Candidatus Omnitrophota bacterium
AACTTTTCGCCGTCAGGAAAATGACGCGTCCACCCGCCTTCAACACCTGGAACCAGAAAATTCTTCAAATGGATGTTGGCAAAAGTTCCGCGCATCATTACTTCAAAATTCCCGCGCCGCGCACCATAAGAATTAAAATCCTTCGGATCCACTCCGTGTTCCATCAAATACTTGCCGGCGGGACTGTCCTTTGGAATGGAACCTGCGGGCGAAATGTGATCAGTCGTCACTGAATCCCCTAAAACAGCGAGCACGCGCGCGCTTTGAATATCCCTAAGCGGCTCGGGGTTCCTGGAAAGACCGCCAAAAAAAGGCGGATGTTTCACATAAGTCGAGTCGGGTTTCCACTGAAACGTATCCTCTTTTGGAATTTGAATCGATTTCCAATTCTCATCTCCTTCAAAAACATCGGCATATTGCTTTTGAAACATATCCGAAGTAACCGCGCGCATGGCCTGAGTGATTTCGCCTTGGGTCGGCCAAATGTCGCGAAGGTAAACAGGCTTCCCCGCATGATCCTTTCCGAGCGGCTCATTGACAAGATCAACATTCATGGAACCGGCGATCGCATAGGCGACGACCAGGGGCGGCGAAGCAAGGTAATTAAAGCGCGCAAGCGGATTAATTCGCCCCTCGAAATTTCGATTCCCCGAGAGGACCGAGACGGCCACAAGATCATGTTCCTTGATTCTTTTCCCTATGGATTCAGGAAGCGGTCCGGAATTCCCAATGCAAGTGGTACAACCAAATCCCACCAGATGAAATTTCAGCTGTTCAAGCGCCTCAAGAAGTTTTGTCTCGCGGAGGTATTCCACAACCACTTTTGAACCCGGAGCAAGGCTCGTTTTCACCCAGGATTTCACCGTAAGTCCGCGTTCCACCGCTTTTCGAGCCAACAAGCCGGCACCCACCATGACAGCTGGATTAGATGTGTTCGTACAACTCGTAATGGCAGCGATAACGACTGAACCATCGTCGACTTCTGTCGCCTCAGTGACCACTTGAGTCAGTTGATTCGCAGCGTCCCGGGCGCTCCCACCTTCATCTAACCATTTATTCAAACGGTTCGGATCTGTAGTCGCTCCTTTTCCTTGAATCATTTGAGCAAGTTCCTTTCGAAATGATTTCTTTGCGTCGCGAAGTAAGACTCGATCTTGAGGGCGTTTCGGGCCCGCTAGACTTGGCTCTACGGTTCCAAGATCAAGTGCAATGGTATCTGAAAACAGAGGATCGGGTGACTGAACCGTGCGAAAAAGCCCTTGTTCTTTCGCGTACGCTTCAACACGTGCAACTGCTTCTTCACCGCGGCCCGTAAGACGAAGATAATCTAGCGTCTTCTCATCTATGGGAAAAAACGCCACCGTCGCACCATACTCAGGACACATATTCGCAACGGTCGCCCGGTCAGGAAGGCTGAGCGAATCCAGTCCGCTGCCATAAAATTCAACAAACTTCCCGACTACGCTTTTTTTTCGAAGCATTTCCGTCACGGTCAGCACCAAGTCCGTCGCCGTCGTCCCTTCTCTCAGCTTCCCATAAAGCTTAAATCCGACCACCTCTGGAATCAGCATCGAAATGGGCTGGCCCAGCATCGCAGCTTCGGCCTCTATTCCACCCACGCCCCAGCCCAAAACGCCAAGTGCATTGATCATCGTCGTGTGGGAATCTGTTCCGATGAGCGTATCGGGATAAAGCACGGCGTCACCTTGCATCACTACCTTTGCCAAATATTCCAAATTCACCTGATGGACAATTCCCGTATTGGGTGGCACGACACTAAAATTATGAAACGCGCGCTGGCCCCATTTGAGAAATTCGTAACGCTCGCGGTTGCGCTCAAACTCACGCTTTGCATTTTCCCGAAACGCGCCGGAGGTGCCGAAGGAATCAACCTGGATGGAGTGGTCGATGACCAGATCGGCAGGTTGAATTGGATTAATAAGCGCTGGATCTCCACCCATTTTTTGAATCGCATCCCTCATAGCGGCAAGATCCACAATAGCGGGAACGCCTGTGAAATCCTGAAGGATGACGCGAGCAGGCATGAACGCAATTTCTTTATCTGATTTTGCTTTAGGATTCCACCGGGAAAGGGCTTCAATATCAAGGCGTCTCACATTTCGCCCGTCTTCTAGACGCAAAAGGTTCTCAAGCAAAATTTTCAAGGCAATCGGGAGCCGCAGAGGATCGGGCGAGCCCGCTTGCTTAAGCAGGCCAAGCCTAAAAATGACGTAATCTTTCCCTCTGACCTTAAACGTACTCTTTGTTTTAAAACTATCGAGAGCTTTCTCTGAAGACATAGATGAATTATATCAAAAAAAGGATGGCCTCGGAAGTAAGGTTCAAATCAATTTCCTAACGCGCACGACCCAGAAACCAACCCGCGCAGAAAACCGCGACCGAACCCACAAAAATGATAATGGCTCCGCGTTCGTTGTGACCGATATGGCCCACCCAAATCGCAAAGGGCATCGTGACCAATGCTAGCACCTGAAGGAAACGGCCGAAGGAATACGCAATTTTCACGGTCTGTGCTGCTTTCGATAATTCAAATAAAGTGCCAAACCAAATCCGCTTACCAAAAGAAAAGGCACGGCGAGCATAAAGTAAATACTCAAGTTGAAACCAACCGCCGCCCAGATCTCGCCCATTTTGGAGATTGCCTCTTTGCAGAGCGGGCAAGCATACGCGACTGGCGAAACAGTAAGCAGTAGGCAGTAGGCAGTAGGCAGGAAAAAAATTGTGCACTGCCTTCTGCCTTCTGCTTTCTGCTTTCTTTGCATCATTCTCTCACATTCGGTACAACATCCAATAGATCACCACGCCAGTGACCGAAACATAGAGCCAAATCGGAAACGTAATTTTCGCCAATCTAACGTGTCGATCAAAGCGGCTCCTTAAGGCCTGATACAGCGTAACGAGCGCAAGCGGGAGAACCACAACCGCAAGAATCGTGTGTGAAATTAAAATCGTAAAATAAACGGGTCTTATCCATCCGAAATGCGGAAATGGCGTTGACCCGTGATGATAATGATAATACAGATACGAAACTAAAAAAAGACCGGACACCAAAAGCGCCAGGCACATACAAAGTGCATGTCCGGTCCAGGCCTTTTGTTTAATTAAAATGAAACCGAGCACAATTAGAAATCCGCTCGTGGCATTCAGTCCCGCATTCAAGGGCGGGAAAAGAGATAGGTCCATAAGGTCTAATTTCCAAATCACGAATTCCAAATTACAAACAATGACCAAAAGAATAATAACCAAAACATTTGGTCATTCGGAATTGTAATTTGTTTGTGATTTGTTACTTGGAATTTGTAATTTCAGTGCATCTTGAATCAATTGCTCCATCTTTTGAGAGTCTGAACTATCGTAATAACCGCGAATTTTTCCTTCCGGATCAACCAAAACAAATCGATTGCTGTGCATCACAGGTTCAGCGCCTTGAGCTAAATCCTCAGGCGTCGCTTGGGCAACGCCGAGTGAAAATCCATCTATAATAAAGTTCCGCATGGCCGTTTCATCACCAGTCAAAAAAAACCATTTACCTTCCTGGGCACCGTGACGCAACGCATAATCTTTGAGAACTTTCGGGGTGTCATGCTTCGGATCAACGCTAAATGAAACCAATTTGACGTTCGGATCTTCTAGCGCTTCTTGGAGCAACGCCATTTTTCCAGTCAACATGGGACACATCCCTTGACAGCGTGTAAAAATGAAATCGGCAATCCAAACATTCCCCTCTAAGTCGCGAAAACCGAATGCGTTCCCGTTCTGCTCCTGAAATACGAAATCAGGCACCTGGCCATAATGAGGTAGCTCCTCGCAAGCAAAAAGCAGACAGGGAATAAAAACGAAGAAACTGACGAGGAAAAATTTACCGTAAAACTGCTTCCAACGCATTGCGGATCTCTGAATGTCGAAACGAAAAACCCAACTCCTGAGCTTTCTTCGGAATCACCCGCTGTCCGGTAAGAAGCATTTGGGACACCTCGCCCAGCAAAAACTTCAAGGCAAATCCAGGAACCGGCATGAAACAGGGGCGCTTAAGAACCTGAGCGAGAACAAGGGAAAAGGCTTTATTGGTAACCGCCTGAGGCGAGACGGCGTTAACGGCTCCCCTTGCCTGCTCATGATCCAAGCAAAACAAGATCAACCGAATTAAATCTTCGCGCGCGATCCAGCTCATCCACTGGTTTCCGCCGCCAAGCCATCCCCCCATAAACATTTTAAAAGGAGGCAACATGAATTTGAGGGCTCCACCTCCTCGGTCGAGTACAATCCCAATTCGCAGTCGAACCACTCGGACGTTAAAATCCTCTACTCGGACGGCGTGCGCTTCCCAAGCTTTGCACAATTGAGCAAGAAAATCCGCGCCCGGAGCTGACTCTTCAGTAAGAGATTCGTTTCCATGCGACCCATAATAACCAACGGCAGAAGCATTGACGAGTACTCGCGGTTTGTGAAGCGCATTCTTAATCGAGTTGGCAACTATTTGAGTGGAATTGATGCGGCTTTCCGTAATTTTCCTTTTTTGCCCTTTGTTCCACCGCTTTCCAACAATGGGCTCACCCGCTAAATTGATGACTGCGTCGGCACCATCGACTTCCGTTACAACACCGGTCGGATTTTCGGGGTTCCAAACGACCTGACGGATTTTAGGATTTGGTTCAAATTTACGCGCGCTCGAGCGGGAAAGTACAATCACATCCTCTCCCTGCTTGATCAACGCTTCGATAAGAGCTCTTCCAATGAAACCGGTGGCACCCGTGACGACAACTTTCATCCCATCACCTCTGGAAACAGAGTACAGAAAACAGAGTACAGAGAACAGAGTAAAAAGGAACGGAACCTAATCTTCTGTACTCTGTACTCCGTTCTCTGTCCTCTTCTTTTAGATGGGATCATCCCAATCACCTGTTTGTCTCGCCACGTTGTGGCGAGATCCTTTCTTGAAGGATTAAAGAGCGCGCCAGATTCAACTTTCGCTACGCGCTCTTTGCAAACAGGTGATGGGATCATAAAATTATGGAGCGAGCAAAGCCGCTTTGTCCGAAAGGATCATGACCGTTAGGAAAACGGCCAAGAACAGCGGAAAAATCACAATCAAATAAATAATGAACTTTTCAAATTTAAGATGCATATAAAAAAGCGCAACGAGCGAAGCCTTAATCACAGCTAAGAATACCAATGTGACGACAACCAGCGGCTTTGCAAAGGGCATATTGGCAGCGGTAATCTCAAGGACCGTCAAAATAAAAAGGGACCAAAAAACCGCTGCGTAATTCGGCTGCTTATGTGTTGTCCGGACCACCGCCTGAGCTTCCGCCATAAATGACCTCAAATTAAATAAAGGATGGTAAATAAAATAATCCAAACTAAATCCACAAAATGCCAATAAAGCCCTACGATTTCAACGCCTGCATATTCCTCAGCCGTAAAATATCCAAGAAAACTTCGAATCAAAACGACGGTGAGCCAAATAACGCCGGCGAAAACATGCGCTCCGTGAAAACCCGTGAGCGTAAAAAAGCAAGACCCGAAGATACTGCTTGAGATTGTAAAGCCTTCGTGAATCAACTCTCGGTATTCCTTCACTTGAATGCTCAAGAAAATGGAGCCTAAGAGCACCGTTAGAAAAAGTCCGACTTGAAGACCTTCCAGATAGCCTCTCTGAACACTTGCAAGACCCAAGACGAGCGTTGCGCTGGAGCAAATCAAAACGAACGTATTAACGGCGGTCAAAGGAATATTGAGGACAGTTGAAGGAACGGGCCATGTGTTCAAATTCGCAAAGCGAAGCACAATGTAAGAGCCAATCAAACCGGTAAAGAACATGATTTCCGAGGCGAGGAAGATCCACATCCCCAATTTTCGAGTATCAATCCCCAACCGACCTATGTGCGCATCCTGCATGCGACCCCCCAGATAACAGACTACAGAGAACAGAGTACAGAAGAGCAACGCACGTCATTCCTGTATCTGTTCTCTGTACTCTGTCTTCTGTTCTCTTTCACACTCTATCCATTACCATTAATATCAGCAACAGCGCAAGGTAAACAACGGAAGCGCGCAGCACGTACCGAGCCCGCACATCCAAATGAGATGCTGCAAAAATAATCACTGCCGCAAAACAAAGCCCCAAAACAAAAGCACCAAAAAAATAAGCTGTTCCTGTAAGTGCGAAAAGTGTCGGCAACAAACTGACCGGCATTAAAGCGCACATATAGACAATCATCTGCCGTGCGACGAACGTCCCTTCGCGATCAATAACGGAAAGGATCGGTTGTCCCGCCCTTCGATAATCCTCTCGGTACATCCACGCAATCGCAAGAAAATGAGGCATCTGCCAGAAAAAAACAATCAGAAAAAGAAGAAACACTTGAACGCCCATAGGTCCATCTGCACCCGTCCAGCCAATCGCCGGTGGAAGGGCGCCTGGAACCGCACCTACAATGGTGGAAAGCGATGTTTTACCTTTAAGCGGCGTATAAATAAAGAGATAGCTGGCCCATGCAACTACGGCAAGAAGTACGCTTGTCCATTTCATAATAACGATAAAAATTAAAAAACCGGCCAAAGAAACGCCAAGGCCAAAAACAAGCGCTTCTCGAGGTTCCAATCTCCCAGACGGCAGAGGCCGATTTTGGGTCCGGATCATCTTGGCATCTGTCACACGTTCCAAATATTGATTAAGCGCCATCGAGCCGCTCGCAACAAAACATGTCGCAACCAATATCAACACAAAAGAAACCACGTTCACTTCACTTCTTGCGGCAAGATAAAATCCAACCATCGTACTTAAAAGTACCATGGAAACGAGCCGAGGTTTCGCAAGCGCTGCATAATCCAACCACGTTCCGCGAACCAACTCAATGATTCTTAAGCATAAAGATGCGGCAAGCCGTGTCATACCAACTGCTCCCTTCGAAAAACTTTGAGAGCGAACAAAACGCTTGTCGCCAAAAGCAACGCTCCGAGTGATTGATGTGCCGTGACAAAAAAGATTTTTCCTTCGCTTGATTGAGCAGTTGCCCCCAGCATAAATTGATAAATAAAAGCGCCCATCCCAAGCGCCATTTGCAAAAGTGTCAAAATACCTATGGCAAGGGCGGGGCGCGTGATCCCGTTATCCCCTTCCGAGCAACTCCATGCCCGAACCATAACGATGATGGCATGAATCAAAACCAAAAAAGCGCTCACGACATGAGAAATTGCGACCATGGAATTGGTTGTGTGTCTGAGTGTCGCGCCTAAAATAAGCTGCAAATAAACAAGAGCGACCATCATCCACAAAGGCGCCAAAAGGGGACATTCTACGGTACCAGGTACGCTACGGGACAGGTTTTCATTCGCGCAATCAAAACAAAACCTGTCCCGGCCGTACCTGGTACCGTTACTCGTCCATTCCTTTGACGTAACAAATGCGAGACTTGTCACCAAAGCAAAAAACGTCTGGGCAAGGCACGCGTGAAAAATCGAAACAGGTGCCGGTAAAAGATAAAGCACGGTGAAGCCGCCTAAGATTCCTTGAACGACCACGGCTCCAAACGCCGCGATCCCAAGCCAGCGAACCCAGCGTCTCCTCTCCGAAAATCCAAGCCAAACGGTAAGCACCAGAGTCATTAATCCAACAAGAGATGCAATCATCCGATGGGTGTGTTCATAGCGAATTCCTCCCACCATCGGCGGCATCCATTTACCGTAGGAAAGCGGCCAATCAGGCACTGAAAGTCCTGATTGAGTGCTCGTCACCAATCCCCCCGCGATAATTAATAAAAACGTAACAAACACAAGCAACTTCGAATACAAAGCAAGCCACGGAGAGAAATGAGAAAACTGTCCGTCATTGCGAGCCTGCCAAAGTTCTATGGCGGGCGAAGCAATCTCAGAGTTCATCATAAAGATCCTTCAAATCTTGACATGACATTGCCTCATAAACTTTTAGATTGCTTCATCCATCCTCATTTTCTTCACGACTCACGGTTCATTTTGTGGCAGCCAATCTTTTGCGCGGCCTGGCACACTGTATTCGTACGGTCCGTGGTAAACGGTTGGAATCGTCTCAAAATTTCCATGAGGCGGTGGCGATGGCGCCACCCACTCAAGCGTATTGGCCTCCCAGGGATTTCGATCCACTCTTTCACCCCAAAAAAGGCTTTTTATGAAATTAACGACGAAAGGAAGTTGCGCCAGTCCCAATAAAAACGCACTGATGGTTATAAACACATTGATCGGCTGCAAATGCTGGAGATGAGCATACTGCATCGGATCATAAATTCGGCGCATGTGGCCGCCCACTCCCAGGATGTGCATGGGGAAAAAAGTAAGATTGAAAAAGACAAAGGTTCCGATGAAATGAATCCTTCCAAGTAAATCGTTGAGTTTCTTCCCAAACATTTTCGGAAACCAATAATAAATCCCCGCAAACGCGGCAAACATGCTCCCGCCGAAGAGGACATAATGAATGTGGGCCACAATAAAATAGGTATCATGAATGAAAATGTCGACCGCGGTGGATGCCATAAAAATTCCGCTCAATCCGCCGATCACAAACATAGAAACAAACGCAATGGCATTGAGCATCGCCGGCGTAAACCGAATCGCACCCCGCCACATGGTCCCCAGCCAATTAAAAACTTTAATGCCTGACGGAACCGCAATTAACATCGTCGAAAGCATAAAGGTAGTCCCAACGGTAGGATTCATCCCGCTTTGAAACATATGATGGCCCCAGACGATAAACCCAAGGAAGGCAATCGCGGCAATAGCAAAGACCATCATCCGATAACCGAAAAGAGGCTTCCTTGAAAAAGTCGAAATGACATCTGAAACAACTCCCATCCCAGGAAGAATCATGATGTAAACGGCGGGATGCGAATAAAACCAAAAAAGATGCTGCCAAAGGAGCGTGCTTCCTCCTCCTTCGGCCAGGAAGAAATGGGTCCCCATCGTCCGGTCAAAAAGAAGCATGATGAGCGCCGTGGTTAACACCGGCGTGGCTAGAAGCGAAAGGATAGAGGTAATGAAGACGGCCCAAGTCGTGAGCGGCATTCGAAAGAAGCCCATACCCGGTGCCCGCATATTCAAAATCGTAGTTAAATAATTGATCGCCCCCATAATCGAAGAGCTTCCCACGAGAAGAACTCCAATAATCCAAAAAGTCTGTCCAATCGGCTCGATCGCACTCAACGGTGGGTAAGCGGTCCAACCGCTTGCCGCCGCACCGCCTTGAAGAAAAAATCCGGTGAGCACAACGAGGGGAGCCGGCCAAAATACCCAATAGGAAACCATATTCAGTCTTGGAAACGCCATATCCGGCGCTCCGATTTGAAGCGGAACGACAAAATTAGCAAAGGCCCCCACCAAAATCGGAATGATCGCGAAAAAGATCATAACGGAAGCATGCATGGTAAAAAGCGAATTGAAAAATTCGGGAAGCAGGACGCCTCCTACCGCCATGCTCTGAGGGAAAAGCTGCCCTAGAACAGGCACGGGTTTTCCCGGATAAGCAAGCTGCCATCTGAGGATCAAAGCCAAAGTACCGCCAACCAAGAAAAAGAAAAGCGTGGTAAAGAGAAACTGCACTCCAATCACCTTGTGATCCGTGGAGAATACATATTTTCTCCAGAAACCAAGCTTATGTTCAGTATGAACGTGTTCCATAATGACTTACTCCATTGTCATTGCATATCTCAAATACTGTCATCCCCGAAAGTTTTAGGCATGTCATTCCCGAATGCCTTAATCGGGAATCTAGATCCCCGATTAAAACTTTCGGGGAGGGATCCATAGATTCCCGCTAAAAGCATGCGGGAATGACAAGGATTGAGATCCTTCGGCTTCGCCTCAGGATGACACTTCTTGTCACATACTCGCTTCTTGCTCCTTAAGCCACGCCTCAAAACCTTCAGGTGAATGAATGGATAAAAAACCGCGCATCCGGTAATGGCCAAGGCCGCAAAATTCCGCACACGCAATCTCATACTTTCCCGTGCGCGTCGCTTCAAACCAAACGTCGATGGCCAACCCCGGCACGACGTCCTGCTTCAAGCGAAACTCAGGCAAAAAGAAACTGTGAATCACAGGATGTTTCTCATCTTTTCCAATGGAAGTAAGTCTGACACGAACAGGTTTCCCAACAGGAATATGAAGTTGATTGATCGTCTTGATATCATCGGAACTCCCGAATTTCCCATCGGCACCTGCATAACGCACGTTCCAGGCAAACTGCTCTGCCTGAATCTCGATCGGGATTGATCCTTGAGGCGGGAGGCCGCGCACCTCAGACCAAATTCTCTGGCTGAAAACGGTTAGAAAAACCAGGATTACCGACGGAATGACCGTCCAGATAAACTCAAGGCGGTTATTCCCGTGGATATAATGTGCTTTGGCTCCTTCTCGACCCCGATATCGAAACAAGAAGTAAATCAAAGCGCCCTGAACCCCTACGAAAATGGCACCCGTGACGAACAAAATCAAGTAAAAAAGATGATCAATCTTCTTCCCATAAGTGGAAAGGTTCGCAGGCAGCCACCAACCTGTTCCCGGCCTTGGCACATCAAGAGCGGCTGAGTCATCAAATTGTTGTACAGCCGGTTTTGGTTTTCCCGTCGTAATCTTAAGACCGCTCGTTTCATCCACGATTTCTTTGGTGCTAAATTGAAAATCAACGGGTGCGCTGCCGTCCGCTACCGAAACCCTTTCGGTTTTGGTTCCATAGGTTTCATGCCAAGCCTCAACCGTGTACTCACCTGGCGGCACATTCTCAATTTTAAAAACCCCTTGATCATCCGTGACCGCAAAAAAGGGATGGTTCAGCACGCCAATATAACCCGTCATCCAAGGATGGACATCACACTTCATCTTAACCATGACTTCTGGATTCGAAAAGCTCTTTTCTAACTTCATCCCCTGCGTGGGCATCCCAAGGTTGAATTCTGGACTTTTTTTTGGGAAAGCGTGGATGTTATGAAGGGTCGGGTCGCTATTGAGAATCTGTAACTTCTGCTTTGCCTGCATCCCTAAAACGCGCGGTTCATAGGCACAAGCCTTTTGATCCAAAACGGCTGGCGTGCTTGGGGGAGAGGTTGTTTCTCCCTCCACACCTTCCTTGATATAGACGAATACATTTTTAAGCGTTTGATTGGAATTCACAACGATGCGCTGTTGAAAAGCCTCTTTTGGATTAAGCGACTTACAGACAGGATCGGCTGACATATCAATCTTCGGATTTTCACCAGGCGTCCCTTCA
>JACQQP010000062.1 GCA_016206945.1 Candidatus Omnitrophota bacterium
CCCCGGTGGGGAGAGGGTTAGGGTGAGGGGAAATCCTAAACATATGACCCCCCTCATCCTAGCCTTCTCCCCCTAAAAAATAGGGGGAGAAGGAATAAAATAGTAAAATGTCAACAGGACCTAGTGCGGGACACGAAATTGCGACGTCCCGCAAGATGATCGTATGGTTGCAGCTAAGGTGCTTGGAAGGCGGATGACGGTAGCCATTCTCGTCCTGCTTACCCTTGACTTTTGCGAGCTTTTTGCGAAAGAGGAAATTCAAATGAGCGCCGATCCTAAGGCAACAAAAGCAACTGTGGCGGGCGGCTGTTTCTGGTGCTTGGAGCCCGTCTTTGATGAGCTTGACGGAGTGATTTCCACGACGCCGGGATACACAGGCGGAACGGTCGAGGGCCCGACTTATGAGGAAGTTTCGACGGGCGAAACGGGCCACGTCGAGGCGGTTGAGATTGCTTATGACGATTCAAAAATTGCTTACGAAGAATTGCTCGAAGCCTTCTGGCGCAACATCAATCCCACGCAAACCGATGGGCAATTCGGCGACATCGGACCTCAGTATCGGACCGCAATTTTTTATCACGATCCGGAACAAAAGCGGATCGCCGAAGCTTCCAAAGAACAGCTTGAAAAATCAGGCAAATTTTCGAAACCGATCGTCACTGAAATCCGCCCCGCAGGCCCATTTTATTCGGCCGAGGACTACCACAGAGATTATTACAAGAAAAACCCCGTTCAGTACAAACTCTATAAGGAAGGTTCCGGGCGTGCGGGATTTATCAGGCGCACGTGGGGAGAGAAGAAGTAATCAAGGAAACGATTCAGCCATGAAAGTATTGGTTTCTAGTTCAACGCCGAGATATTTGTTAGAGACCGTTGGCTTGACGGTTATTTATTTTCTGACCGCACGGTTTGGTTTGATGATGGATGCTGTGAGCGGTTTTGCGACCTTGGTGTGGCCGCCCACAGGAATCTTTCTGGCCCTGCTTCTCCTATTTGGTTATCGGTATTGGCCGAGCGTAGCGTTGGGTGCTTTCTTGACCAATGTTTCCATTGGCGCACCTGTTTTGGTAGCGTGCGGAATAAGTTTGGGCAATACCCTGGAAGCATTCTTGGGCGCTTATTTCGTTAGGCACATCGTAGGTTTTCGCAGGTCCCTCGAACGTGTGCAGGATGTTTTGGGTCTGGTCGTGCTGGCCGCTTTTCTGAGCACGATGGTGAGCGCCTCCCTTGGTACCACCAGTCTTTGGCTGGGCAAGGTGATCTCCGGAGCCGATTATGGCATGACTTGGCGCGCCTGGTGGTTGGGAGATATGGTGGGGGATTTGGTCGTTGCACCCGTTTTGCTTGTTTGGTGGGGCCGGCTATCTTTGGAAGGCGGCAAAGGGGAACGGGTGATCGAGGCAATGGCTTTGTTCCTTTCGCTCTTCAGCGTTGGCTGCTTGGTTTTTCTGAATCCAACTTTTATTAAAGGTTACCCGCCGCTTCATTTTTTATTTCCTTTCTTAATCTGGTCGGCTCTCAGATTCGGTCAGCGCAGCACGGTCATGGTCGTCTTGATCACCTCTGTGACCGGGATTTTAGGGGAAGTGATGGGTTCCGGTCCCATCGTCACGGAGAAGTTGAGTGAGAGCCTTCTCCTTTTTCAATTTTTTATGGCCACGTACGCGGTAACCGGCATGCTCCTGGCCGCCGTTTCCATACAGCAGAAGCGGGCGGAAACTGTGATCAAAGAACACGAAGAAACACTGGGTTCTATCATTGAAGGAGCCATTGATGCGGTGATCGTTATGAATGCCCATGGCATTATTACCTTTTGGAATTTGCGGGCAGAGCAGATTTTTGGATGGCCCGCCAGAGAAGCCATTGGGAAGAAGATGTCCGAGACCATTATTCCGGTGCGTTATCGAGACGCGCACGCCGAGGGGCTGAGACGTTTTTTGAAAACCGGCGAGGGGCCGATTTTAAATAAAATGATTGAAATGCCGGCGCTCCGCCGGGATGGGAGCGAATTTCCAGTCGAACTCGTTGTATCCGCGAGTTACCTCAGAGGAGAACGCTTCTTCAGCGCTTTTGTTCGTGACATCACCGAACGCAAGCAGGCCGAAGAGAGGCGAACTCAAATGCTTAAAGAGGTGGAAAGCGTCAACAAGGAGCTGAGCGATTTTGCTTATATCGTGTCACACGATTTAAAAGCACCGCTGCGAGGTATCGGCGCCGTCGCGGAGTGGCTGGCCCATGACTATAAGGAAAAACTCGGCCCTAAAGGCAAGGAATTTCTCCGCCTGATGAATCAGCGCATTGACCTCGCCCGTTCGTTGATCGACGGAATCTTAGAGTATTCCCGCGTGGGCCGCGTGAGACAAAAGATGAAAGAGGTTAATCTGAACGAGCTCGTACAAACCGTCGTCGATATTCTTGTTCTCCCTGAGAACATTGCCGTTCAAATCGAAGGCGACCTGCCTACTCTTTATTGTGAGAGAATTCGGATTCAGCAGCTCTTTCAGAACCTGTTAACCAATGCCGTAAAATATATGGACAAAGCAAAAGGAGAAATTAAAATAGCTTGCGTTTCGGATGACGGCCATTGGAGATTCAGCGTTTCCGATAATGGGCCGGGAATTGAAGAAAAGTATTTTGAGAAAATCTTCCAAATGTTCCAGACGCTGCAGCCAAAAGACAGAATTCAAAGCACAGGCGTTGGCCTTGCTTTGGTGAAGAAGATCGTTGAAATGTACGGCGGGAGAATTTGGGTTGAGTCGACCGTGGGAAAGGGCAGCAGTTTCTTTTTTACCCTTCCCAAGGGAAAAGTAAAACCGCTTGAAACCAACTGAAATCGAAAGCAGAATGGTTTGAAAAACGGAGAGCGTTTGTGAACGCCTAAGGAGGGCGAATCATGCGGAATAAAAGGCCGATCCTCATGGCTGAGGATGATGAAATCGACACAGAAACCATCAGGCGCGCTTTTCGCGACGTTAAAATCGCAAATCGACTCGACGCCGTGACCAATGGCGAGGAAGCCCTTGATTATTTGAGGAATGAAGATAAAAATCCGTGCCTTATTCTTCTGGATTTAAATATGCCGCGGATGAATGGATTCGAGTTTCTCAAGGTGGTAAAGCGGGACGATGACCTCAAGCGAATTCCGGTCGTGGTCATCACAACTTCTGGGGAAGGGCGTGACAAGACCGAGTGTTTTAACCTAGGGGTGGCAGGTTATATGGTTAAACCCTTCGATTATCAAGGCTTCATAGAGATTGTAAAAGCACTCCATCATTATTGGACCGTGAGCGAAATACCTGACTGAAAGCGGCTTAGGCTTAATAAAGAGGTTAAGAATTGTAGATTTTTTAATTTTCTTCGTTTTAAGGCTTGTCCTGCCTTTGAAATAGCGGGTATACTTTAATTAAAGG
>JACQQP010000063.1 GCA_016206945.1 Candidatus Omnitrophota bacterium
CATTGAGATTGCTTCCCCATACGGGGCCCCGCATGGGGCGCTTCGCCCCGCAAAGAATTCTGCGGACCTTCGCTCGCAATGACGAGACAAGGCGATGAGTCGCCTTGTCTTGTCACTTCATCATTCCGACTTTTTGTGCCGCTTGAAAGAGCTTTCCTTCTGTCTTCATGGCAGGCGCAATAATAATTTCGGTCAGTTGTAACTCTTTAATATTTTTCGCGCCCACATTCCCCATACAGGTCCTGAGCGCTCCCACCAAATTCTGCGTTCCGTCATCCAAGCGCGCTGGGCCAAATAAAATTTCCTCAAGCGTTCCCGTTGTGTCCACCTTGATTCGCGTCCCGCGCGGAAGGTTGGCATGTGGCGTCGCCATGCCCCAATGAAACCCGCGGCCAGGAGCTTCTTTCGCACGCGCAAACGCAGAACCCACCATCACAGCGTCGGCACCGCAGGCAAACGCTTTGCAGACATCGCCGCCGGTCGACATACCGCCATCCGCAATAATAGGAACGTAGCGGCGGGATTTCTTAAAATAAAAATCACGAGCAGCCATCGAATCACAAATGGAGGTCACCTGAGGAACGCCCATTCCCAAAACCCCGCGGGTCGTGCAAGCTGAGCCCGGCCCGATTCCAATGAGAAGTCCGTTAATTCCCGTTTCCATCAATTCAACGGCTACTTGATAGGTCACCGAATTTCCGACTATGACGGGCATGTTCAGATGTTTGCAAAGTTTCCTGAGGTCGACGACTTTGTAGGCCTTTGAAATATGGCGGACGGTGGTCACCGTAGATTGAACCACGAAAATGTCGCAGCCCGCATCTTGGGCAATCTCGCCAAATCGCTCCGCATGTTGCGGAATCGTGCTCACAACCGCAGGCACCTTTGCCTTTTTAATTTCCCTGATCCGTTTCGTAATCAACGTTTCTTTGATCGGCTTCACGTAAATTTTTTGGACGAGCTCGGTTGCTTTTTCAGGCGAGGCCTTGGCAATGTCAATCAGGATGGGCGCATAATCCTCGTAACGGGTGTAAATACCTTCGAGATTGAGGACGGCGATGCCGCCCATTTTCCCCATGGCGATCGCAAACTTTGGGTCCACGACGCCATCCATTGCGGAGGCGAGAAAGGGAATGGGAAACTTTTTCCCATTAATTTCCCAGCTGATGTCTATTTCGTCAGGGTTAATCGTAACCGTTCCAGGGACCAGCGCAATTTCATCGAAACCGTAGCAACGTCTTGCCTTGCGATCTCTGCCGATCCACTCACCCACTAGAAAAAACTCCTCTTCCGTCTTAAAAATTTACCCTGAAAAAGCGGCCAAAAGGCAGGTTAAGTGGTGTATTTGTAACGGATTATGGTCAAAAAGTCAAACGAAAATTATGTGGGAAAAAAGGGGACAGGCTACTTATTCCGTCCATTAACACATTTAAAGTAGCCTGTCCCCTTTTCTACTTTCGCCTTACAATCCGAACAAAAGCATCTTGGTAAGCACCTTCGGGAAAAGAACTCCTCAGTTCTGAAAGTGTTCCGTCTGCTGCAACTTCATCAGGAAATTTCCCAATGCAAACCGAATAATATGTTGTACCCTTGAGAATGAGTGAACGATATCCTTCATCCCTTAATTTCCTTGCTTCCTCGCGCGCAGATTCTTCACTCCGGTACGCAACGAGCTGAATCGTGTAGAAATCGCTTACCCATTGTTCTACCTCCGGCAGGGATTGCTTCACTTCGGGCGTTACATTGGGAGGTGTCGGAGCCATTTCTGGAAGAACGGGCTTAGGATTGAGGGTGCGGGCAAAAGTGAGTTCCGCCCGAGGTGACGATTGAAGATGGGAAGACATTTCGCTCACCCGAGCGCCCGTGCGAAGACCGAACCCGTATACAACGGCGAGAAGGATCACCGAAAAGACGGCGACCCAAAAAGGAAAACCGATTGACTTTCGGCTGATGGAATCACTCGAAAAAGACTTGTCTCTTTTGTTCCTTTCCGCCTCAATTTTTCGCAGTGCTTCCGAATAGCGACCCATGGTTCAAAGGAAATAAGCCGCATTAATGTAAGCGCGCAAGCGCCTCGTGTCAAGAATAGACAATAGAAAAGACAATAGAAAACAAATCCTTATGAAAAAGCCGCAAATCAAGTATAGTGTAGGCTTGAGTTTATGAAATGAAAAGATCGCCCACACAGAAAATTGATGCGCTTTTATTCCTAACGACCCTAGTAAGCTTGGGGCTTGTCCCGTTTGGCTGTGCTACACCTTATCTCAAAGGGCTCACGCCTCAAGGCGAAAAAGTGTACCTGGGAATTCATCCGATGCAAGAGACTGAAGCGTACCAATCGTATCTCCTAAGCTCAAAGTCGGAAGCGGCTAAACTCAATTATCTACTGGATCGAATTAAGGAAGCCAAAGAACTAACTTATTACCATAATGGCGGCCGTTACAGTTGGCTAGAAGCCTATCGAGCCGGGACTTGGGTCGTCCGACACCATTATGAAAAGGGCGAGGATGCGAGATCCTTTATCCGTAAGGAAACGCTACTTTATGAAAAAAGCGCAAAACCCAACGCCATTCAATTCCCCGACGGTTCGATTCACATCGCTTATTTTGTCTTGTTGAACGAACTCGATTCGCTAGAAGAGGCGGCTTGAGCAAATTCTGGAACGGGAAGCGTTTTATTGTTTTCCTCAAAGCGATTTCGAAAAGGATGCCAATACCTCATTTCGAGAAACTCAATCAAGGCTGGCGTAAAGAGGACGGAAGCAAGCAGGCAGCATGCAAATCCCATGAACCCAAGCAGGCCCATGGAGAACATTCCCTGATGTTCGGCAAATGAAATACTGGCGAAGGCCGTCATCGTCGTAAGTCCGGCCACGATGACGGCTTTGCCCGTGATGCGCATGATCTCGAAGAGCGTCGATTTTTTCTCTTTCTTGTATCGGTGGAAAATAAAAATTCCATTGTCAATTCCCGCTCCTAAAATGCTTGGAAGAATCGCCACATTCATGTAATTGAAATTAAACCCGCTCAGCCCTGCGATTCCGACCAGCCACAAAAAAGCCAGCATCACGGGCAGAAGCACCCAAAACACGTGCTTTGGATTACGGAAGTGAATTGCCAGAAGTAAAATCACAACGCCAAAACTGATCAGAATGGCGCGGGGCGTATCCTTTTCCAGAAGAATCAAAATATCCGCATAAACCACCGGCTCTCCCGCAAGCACCGTATCGGTCGGCAAATTAAGACTTCTCAGTTCTTTGACGAAACGCTTCGCCAATTGTCCATCTAAGAGACTGGACTTTGGATAGACGTAGACCACGGACACCTTGCCCTGGTTCCCTTCGTACTGGGTACGCAATCCGTCAGGAATGTCTTCAAGCCTAAATGGAGTAGCTTTCAACTGGCGCCTCAATTCTCTGATTTGATCTTGCGTTTTCTGATCCAACTTACGAATCAGTTCTTCGCGTTCTACAAATCGGCGTTCCATGTCACCCATGAGGCTTATTTTCTCTTCCTGATGTTCGGGGACATAGGAGGCAAGCGAAGTTGCAAAATCAAAGGTCGTCTCGGGAGTGCTCGCGATATATTGATGGATTCGGTCCGTCAGCTCGATCGTTGCTTGAC
>JACQQP010000060.1 GCA_016206945.1 Candidatus Omnitrophota bacterium
GATTTATTTTCAAGGATGAGCTTTTGAATCGGCTCGTCCACCGGGAGCACTTCCATCACGGCGAGCCGTCCCCGGTACCCCGTTTTATTACAATAGTTGCACCCCACGCCTTGAAAGGCTTTAGCATCGGACACATGCTTCTGGTTTTCAACCGGAAGCCGCTCCAATACTTCCTTTGGAATGTCACACGCCTTCCGGCACTGAGGACAGATCCGGCGCATCAGGCGCTGCGCCGTCGTCACAATCAGAGAAGAAGCGATCAAAAAAGGCTCTACGCCCATATCCACCAGCCTCGTCACTGCGCCGGCCGCATTATTGGTGTGGAGGGTGCTAAACACCAAATGTCCCGTCAGCGCTGCTTTTACGGCAATGTCGGCCGTTTCTCCATCCCGGATCTCACCCACTAGAATAATATCAGGACTTTGTCTCAGGAGCGACCTGAGGCCGCTTGCAAAGGTCAATCCAATTTCAGGATTCACTTGCGTTTGGGTAATCCCATGGATCTGATATTCGATCGGGTCTTCGATGGTCAAGATGTTGCGTTCCTTCGAATTAAGCTGATTTAAGACGGAATAGAGGGTCGTTGATTTCCCGCTGCCCGTTGGACCTGTGACCAACACCATCCCGTACGGACGTTTAATCGCTTCTTGAAATTTATGAATGCTTTCTTTGGCAAAGCCCAATGAATCAAGTCCCGTTTTCACATTCGTTTTATCCAAAATACGGAGCACGACTTTCTCGCCGTAGTGAATGGGAAGCACCGAAACACGAAAGTCAATTTCGCGGTTTTCGAACCGAGCCTTGAACCGGCCGTCTTGAGGAAGGCGCTTTTCCGTAATGTCCAAATTGGAAACAATTTTAAGACGCGTGAGAATGGCGCCATACATATTGCGCGGCGGCCTGAAAGCCTCCTGGAGCGCTCCATCAATACGATAGCGGATGCGAAAACGTTCTTGGAAGGGCTCAAAATGGATGTCGGAAGCCCTGCTTTTAATGGCCTCCCGAAGAACGAGACTCACCATGCGAATCACGGGCGCCTCGTCGGCACCGTAGGATTCGCTGACGACTTCCTGCTTGGACTCCGCGACGACCTCGATGGAATTGGGATCAAGGTCTTCAAGAATTTCTTCCAGTTTAATGTCATCGGCGTAATAATTTTCGATCGCACCTTGAATATCTCTGTGGGACACAATGACCGGACGGACGCTGCATTGCGTGATCTTCTTGACGTCGTCCATCACGGAAACATCCAAGGGGTCACTCATCGCCAATGTGACGACCTGTCCAATTTTGGAAATGGGGATCACCTGATAACGCTCCGCAATCTTTTTTGGAACGAGAGAAATCACTTTGGAATCTACCTTGAAAGCGGTCAAATCCAAAACGGGAATGCCGAGCTCGGAACTTAAAAGAAACATCAAATCCTTTTCGGGAATGAGCCCTTCGTCCACCAAAATACGAACCAATTTTCCTCCCGTTGTTTTTTGGATTTCCTGGGCGCGCTTCAAATTTGCCTCGGATAAGGTTTCGGTTCGCTTCAGAATCTCAATCAGGGTTGGGATATGCGTCGCAACCATTTAGTCCACCTCAAGTTCTTGATCGCCTGCCGTGACTCGAAATACCTCATCAAGTGAGGTTTCACCCGCCAGTGCCTTGGCGACGCCGCTTTCTCTTAGGGTAGACATTCCGCGCCGTCTTGCCATTTGCTTGATATCATCAGCCGACTCACGTTTCATGATGGACGCTTTCACCTCAGGGCTCAGCGGAAGGAGTTCTGAAATGACGGTCCGTCCCTTAAATCCGGTGGAGCGGCACTTCGGACACCCCGCGGGGCGATAAACGGTGTAGCTTTTTTTCGGCTCCAGATTCAGGCGCTTGATGACATCGGCTTCCGCTTTAAACCCTACCTTGCAACTCGGACACAGTTTCCGGACCAAACGCTGGGCCGAAATCAGGAGGACCGATGAAGTGATTAAAAAAGGTTCGATTCCCATGTTCAGCATGCGAACGATCGAGCCGGTTGTGTCATTCGTGTGAAGCGTGCTGAGCACCAGGTGCCCCGTCAAGGCGGCTTTGATGGCGATATCCATCGTGGTCAGGTCGCGGATTTCTCCGATCAAAATAATATCGGGGTCCTGCCGCAATATGGAACGAAGTGCCGCGGGAAAGGTCAGGTTAATCGATTCACGAACGTTGACTTGATTGATGCCGTCCACCTCATATTCAACCGGATCTTCAACCGTCGTAATATTCTTCTCCGGCGAGTCCAAAAATGACAAAATCGAATATAAGGTCGTTGTCTTCCCGCTTCCCGTTGGTCCTGTCACTAAGATCATGCCATGAGGGTTTAAGGAACTATTGACAATCTCTTGTACTTCTTTCGGGCTAAAACCCAGATCCTCCATACGATGGGATTGAGCTTTTCGATCCAAAATTCTGAGACACACTTTTTCTCCAAACGTGGTCGGCAATATGGACACGCGGATATCCACCTCCCGATCCTGCACTTTAATCTTAAAACGCCCGTCCTGCGGAATCCGCCGCTCAGCGATGTTTAATTGGCTCATCACTTTGAAACGGGACACGAGCGCTGAGCCGGTCGCCTTGGGAGGGGACGGGACTTCTTCCAAAAGACCATCCACGCGGCATCGGACACGAATCGTGCTCTCCCAGGGTTCAATGAACAGGTCGCTTGCCTTCCGACGAATGGCATCCAATAAAAGGACATTGGCAATTTTAATGATGGGCGTCTCCTGCGCTTGCCTCAGTAAATCGACGGCGTCTCCTTCTCTATCCTGTTCTTGCTTTTCTTGAACAATACGAATTAATTCTTGGATCGCCTCGCCGGAACTTGCTTGTCCGATCAGGTCATCCTCAGGATAATAATACTCAAGCGCCTTCGTCATCTCCTTGGTCAAGGTGACAGCAGGGCGAACCTTCATATTCGAAATCGCTTTGACATCATCCACGACAGACAAATCTGTGGGGTTTTCCATGGCAATGGTCAGGGTATTGCTGTAGCGCGAAATGGGAAGAATCCGATGCTGACGAGCGAACCGGTATGGAATTAATTTAATCACGGACTCTTCAGGAACAAAATGATTGGGGTTGACGGAGGCGCATTTAAACTCCTCTGCCAAAAAGGAAATCAGTTGTACCTCATTCATGAACTGATGCTTGAGGATAAGATCGGTGATCGCCTCAGCCGTTTTCGCGGCTTCCTCAAGGAGGAGTTGAACGTCCGATTCTTTCAAAAGACCTTTCTGGACTATCTTTTTGAGCAACCGCTGGTCAAATACTTCGGAGGCCATAGGTACCTCTACCGTCGATGAGCCATTTTTTCAGGGTCACTCTGCGCGGGCGCCGAGCGAAAAGACGCGTCTACTGTGGCTTCAGGTATCGAAGAAAGTGAAATATGATAATGCTCCTGGATGACTCGTGAAATTTCCGATGCTGTGGCCACAAACACTTGAATCTTACATTTGGCAGTCGCTTCAATCTCAAGGATGGCCTTCTCATTGGTGGGATCGGCCATCACGACGGTCAATAAACTGCCCATTTTCCC
>JACQQP010000069.1 GCA_016206945.1 Candidatus Omnitrophota bacterium
AATGTGGAATGGTCATTATTCCACATTCCGAACTCCGCATTCCGCATTGCCAATCAGGCGCGGGGCGGAATCGAACCGCCGCATACAGGTTTTGCAGACCCGTGCATTACCACTTTGCTACCGCGCCAAACTACAATAGACGACCCAATTCGTTTATTAATAATCAGGTTTGGCGCAGTACTGCGCGGCTACGCCGCGACTGTACCGCGCCGACTTTCATTAATCGACTCGAGACTATTCATCGGAAGTCGGTGCTGTACCAATTTCCAATAAATAATCCCTTGGGACATTTAATGATAATTGGCACCGCGCCAAACTACAATAGACGACCCAATTCGTTTATTAATATTCAGGTTTGGTGCAGTACTGATTACCAATTAATAGTTGCTGCACTATTAATGAAAATCAGTACCGCGCCCAAATACCTTTGAAATAGTCCAAAAAAAGTCTTTATGAAATTTGGACGCAGTACTACTTCCGCAAATGCGGAAGATGGTACCGCGCCGCTTTACCTTAAAAATAATGCAAAGCGAACATTAATAAAAAAGCGGCGCAGCCCCTCTGGGGCCGCGCACCGAAAAAAGTAACGAAATACTATACCAAAAACGAATCGCCAAAAGAAGTGCCGACTGCACGAGTTGCCAGCACCAAGGGATGGTTTCTCGGAACCAACTTCCTTTTACCAACGGCGGTTCGAATCGGGACCGCGGTCATGGCTCCATTCTGAAGCGCTACCATATAACCAAAGCGGCCTCGGCGAATCAGTTCCACCGCTTGGTGACCAAAAAGAGTTCCCAAATTCCGGTCATCCGATGTCGGCGAACCGCCGCGCTGAATATGTCCCAGTACGGAAACTCGGGTCTCAATCCCTGTGAGGCGCTCAATCTGGCGACCTAAAACGTGTCCGATTCCCCCTAGCCGAATGGGATCGGTACTGGCTTTTACCATCCGTTGGACCACCTGCTTTCCCCCTTTTGGTTTCGCTCCTTCTGCGATGACCACAAGACTGAAACGTTTCCCATGTTGCGCGCGTGCTCGTACCTGTTGACAAACGCGATCCACCCGATAAGGAATTTCAGGAATGAGAATAACGTCTGCTCCGCCTGCGGCACCTGCATAAAGAGCAATCCAACCTGCATAGCGACCCATGACCTCCAAAACCATGACTCGGTGATGCGACGCGGCAGTGGTATGAAGCCGGTCGATGGCGTCGGTGGCAATATGGACCGCGGTATCAAATCCAAAGGTGAAGTCGGTTCCAGAAAGATCGTTGTCAATAGTCTTCGGAATCCCCACGATGGGAACACGCCTTCGGACAAAGCGTTGGGCAATGGAAAGGGTGCCGTCTCCGCCAATGCAAACGAGAGCATCTAGATGAAGGCGCCGAACGCACGCCACAACTTTGTCCGCATAATTATGGAACACGATCTTCCTGCCGCCTCGAACCGGATAGCGAAAGGGGTTCGCTGTATTGGAAGTCCCTAAGATGGTTCCGCCCTGCGTGAGGATTCCGGAGACATCTGGATTGGTCAAGCGCCGATAGCGATCTTCAACCAGCCCTTGAAACCCATCTTCAAAACCGATGACTTCCCACGCCAATCCAAACGCGTTTTTTGAAACAGAACGAATCACAGCATTTAAACCTGGGCAATCACCGCCTGCGGTAAGAATCCCAATTCGTTTATTTATCATAAACAAGACTCAGATCCCGTTATGGCCGCTAGGGCGCAGCCTTACGGGATTAATTTCCGCCAAAAAGCGCTGACGGACTCGTCCACAAAGTTTTAATAATTCTCCCTGGACGGACTCGCCAAAACTTTGTGGCTAGCGCACGGACAACTAGTCCTTGCGCTTTTGAGCAAGGAAAGTTGGGTGCTCATTAATAATAAAAAAGGCCAGGGTTTTTGGCCTGGCCTTTTTGTAATTTCAACAACAACGTTACCTGCTTACCGTAAGTACTTGAGCTGTTCTCCAGTTTGCGGATCGTATTGATAGCGCTCCGGAAAAGTCTGGCCTGTGCGCGGATTGTATTTCGTGTGCACTTCCTGCGCAGGCGCTGCTTGTGGTACGACTTGAGGTTGAGCATATTGAGGGGTTGGCCCATAGGCTGGAGCGTATCCCTGTTGGTACTGTTGCTGCATCATCTCTTCGCGCATCTCCCGTTTTGCAGATTCCTTGCTTCTCCGCATCCCTTCGCCAGCCAACGCACCGGCCAAAGCGCCTGCACCAGCACCTATGGCCGTTCCCGCACCGGTATGCCCGGATTGAGAACCAATAATGGCGCCAAGTCCGGCGCCGAGGCCGCCACCGCCCAGCGCACCCATCTCGCGCTCCGTAAGACCTCCGCTCCCATCAGTAGCACAGCCAGATAACGCAAGCCCCAAAATGAGAAATAGACTCGCAACTTGTCTCATAAAACTCCTCCTCTTTGATTATGACATCTCATACACGAGACGCAACATTTAGCATAAATATTCACAAAATTCAACTATTTTTTGGAATTCCAGAAGCGCAACACCTCTGCCAACAATGATTTAGCAATATCTTGCTTCGCCATGCCTTGAAACCGCTTTCTTACGCCCTTCCGGTCCAACAATACCATAGACGTACGACGATCTCCGAAAGGGTTATTTCGCGAGTCATACCAATTAGCAACAATGAAATCGAGGTTTTTCCTCTTTAATTTCCTCATCGCGTTTTTCCTGACCTGTTCTGTTTCAAGGGCAAAACCAACTACCACCTGTCTGCCTTTTTTCTTCCCAACCGCCTCCAAAATATCCGTCGTCCGCTTAAACTTGATTGTTTTCTGTTCAATCCGTTTAATTTTACTGCGCGAAAAGTGAACCGGTGTGTAATCACAAACGGCTGCGGTCATCACTAGAGCATCTGTCGTCGGCCAAAATTGAAACACGGATCGTTTCATCTCGCGAGCACTCAAAACCGAAACAAATCGAACGCCCTCGGGAGGTTTAAGAGCGGTCGGACCGCTAATTAAGGTCACGCGGAACCCCATGCGTTTCGCCTGCCGGGCAATTTGGTAGCCCAAATGACCTGTCGAAACATTGGAAAGAAATCGGACGGGATCGAGCATCTCCCGCGTCGGCCCGGCGGTAACCAGAAGGTGAATTTTTTTGTGCACAGAAAAAAGATACCCCTCACTCTTTCGCTTTCCCCATCCGCCGAAGGACGGATTCGTCCGTTTTTTGGCGAAAAGGGGAGGGGGAAGGATGAGGGGTATGAAGTATTTTTTGGATCGTATCAAGGATGGCTTCGTGTTCGGCAATATGGCCGACACCGACACGGCCGCACACCAAATCTCCCGCAATCGGTTCTATAAATCGGTAGCCAATTTTCTGGAGCTTTCGGATGTTGTCCTGCGTTATCGAATGGGCAAACATATGGTCATTCATTGCAGGAACAATTAAAACCCGAGCCCGCGAGGCAAGCACAACGGAGGTCACCAGATCCCCTGCAAACCCTTGAGCGAGGCGCGCGATGATATCTGCGGTAGCAGGGGCAATCACAATCAGGCTCGCCTGATCCGCAAGGGTCGTATGAAGGACATTCCAGTCCTCGCCTTCCGAAAACGGATCCGTATAAACCGGATGTCCACTTAAAGAACGAAAGGTGAGCGGCGTTACGAACTTGGTAGCCGCCTCCGTCATCAAACAAATCACATGCGATCCCTCTGAGCGCAGATCTCGAACCAGCTCGCATGAGCGGTAAGCGGCAATGCTCCCTGTCACGCAAAGAAGGATCGTTTTTCCCTTAAGACTTTTTGGGTTTCGAATCTTTGGCCTCTTCACAACGCACTTTCCCTTTTGAAACTTCTTGAAGCGCGATAATGGGCGGCTTCTTAGATTTCGTTACAATCAAAGGGTGTGCTCCCTTCACAAGTTCGTTGGCTCGCTGGGCAGCAACCAAAACAAGTTTGTAATGACTCTTCACGTTTTTCATCAATTCCTCCAATGGGACGGTCATCCCAATCACCTCATTTTCTGCCCCGTACGGGGCAGAATTTCTTTTAGAAATAATCCCACCACTTGTCTTGG
>JACQQP010000064.1 GCA_016206945.1 Candidatus Omnitrophota bacterium
CATGACTATGGTGATCCAGAATATGATGAATCATAAACCTTTGGTGAGAGTTCCAATATTATTCATAATGGCGGGGGTATTGTTCTTTGGGTTAGCGATTTCGACCTCTGCACTCGCGGGGGAAAACAATTCTGTAGAATATGGACACGACGACCAAGGAAGACCTACCACGACAACCTATCTTCGAAGAGGATCTTATAGCACTCGCGACCGCAACACCTATTATGATATGAAGACAGTACGTACCTACGATCCGGAAACCGGTAGTCTGATTTCTGAGGTTCACTGGGACCATGACGGCACGGCCACGGAGTTTGGACGCGACGACCGAGGAAGACCTACCATGACGATCCATGAAGGCGCAGTATCTCCTGACTATGACAAGGGCACTTATAACTATAGCACCACTAACACCTACAAGACAGTACATACCTACGATCCGAAAACCGGGGGTATGATCTCTAACCATTTTTACAGTCCGGACAGCACGCTTCGATGGGAAGAAGCGATCAATCCCGAAACGGGCGAGACCGTCAGAACAAATTACATTAACCCAGCAAACGGAAAACCAGAGGTATCAACTCAATCTTATACAAATTATGACGTTAAAGAAGCGGCTATGCGACGACAGGGAGAAGATACGGGCAACCCCTTAGATGTATTTGAGGATAAGAACTCTTCTTCCTCTAGTGGACTCGAAGAATGGTTCGCTGAGCGTATAGACAAAAGTGTTGAGCGATGGTTAGATCAATGGAAAGATTTTATTTCGGGCGGTTCCATAGGAATTACAAAAAAAGACGCGCAGGATGCCCCCGCACAACCGGACCAAACAGGGGATTCTAAACCATCCGACACACCGTCTACATCGCCGTCAACACGCCCGTGGGATTTCCTTAAAGAATATGACCCGCGAGACGTTACACCCAAACCTCCATCAAGCGAGGAGGCAAATCCGCCATCCGGGGAGGAAGCGAAAAAGAGAAGCGGCGCGCTTCTTGCGCCTTCCAAACCCTCAGATACGGTTAAAATTAATGTCCCGTCGTCTCACGATCTACCATTCATATTACAGTCAGCAGACCTCATCGATTCACACAGCGGGTCCGATGTATCTCCAAAACCACTTTTCACAGATAGACTCGGTTCATTCGATAACTCTCCCGCTTCTCCTAAGGATAGCGCTCCACCTGCTGATGTCAGCTTGGACTCGCCAGAGCAAGAAATGGAAATTGTCGATCCTGAGCCATTGGCGCCTGAGGGCGGGGCGGATTGGAATTTCCTTCCTGAGGTTGATTTTTCAGATCCCAACAATCCTTATTCACTGGGGAGAGTCAACGAACCCGTGCCTGAGTCCGTGGAGCTTGAAGAATTAGGTGAAGTGATCATGGGTTTTTCAGGCACCGAAGTTCATATCTCTATTAAAGGGCCTGATGGCGTCATCCGGCCCTTTCACGATCTTGAAAGTTATCGGGCGTCTCTCCAACCAGACCTGACAGCTGCGGACGCGCGTGCTGAACCTTTGCGCCAAGAAATGCAGGCGATCCAACAGCAAATTCGTGAACTTGAAAAGCATATTCACACGATAAGCACACAACTTGGAGCTAATCCAGATCCTGGTCTTGTCGGGGCTGGTTCCGGTGCCGTTGAAGCGCTCCATTACTATAAAGACCGGTTAGACGAAGCACGTCAAAAGTACGAGGACGCTCGCGGGAAAACGGATCAATTGCGTGGTATGTACGAGCAGGCTGGAGGTAAGACAGAATCGCAAAAGACACAAGAAAAAACAGAGAAAAGACAAAAGCCTTCTTCACCTGCCGCTTCCGATTCGACTCAAACGATCTTTCCCGGGGATGTGCTCGATGAAGAGAAAGACCCAAAACGAGATGGGAATCAAAAACGCGATCGATTGCCGACCGGGGACGGTGTCGAAGGGGGCACATTCGACAGTTGGTTTGGAAAATTTGATGCTTTGCAACAAGGCGGCCTCGGCGCACTCAATGCCACGCCCACAGCTACGTTGGACGCAGGCCCTCAAAGCCGCGATATGAGCACCGGAACAAATGCCCTCACGGTTGACCATCCTCAAGAATCGGATGGATATAAATCCGGGCCGCAGTGCGAATAAGAAGTTTTTCAACTGACGAGCTCAAATAACGCCTTTTCTCGCTCCATGATATACGTATTGTTGAATATAGCCTGCATATTTTCCCCAGCGTCTCTGAGCAAATTCTCGGATCCTTTTTTCTGAAACTTCCCGATTCCGAAAATAAAGTTTTTTCATCGCCCGGTAAATCCAAATATCGACGGGAAAGGCTTCATAGTTTTGAAAACCAAACAAGAGAACGCAATCGGCCACTTTCTCGCCGACGCCCGGAAACTTCAACAGGCACGCTTTTGCTTCCTGATAATCCGCTTTTCGAATCTTATCCAGCAATTCGCGCCCACGGGCGAGAATTCGCGCGCCGGCGAGAAGAAAAGGCGCTCGATACCCGAGACCGAGTTTCCTTAAAGTAGCCTCGTCGCTTCGCGCGATGGATTGCGCGAGCGGGAAAACAAATTCCGAACTCGTAAAATTTCGAGCCAAGCTTCGCCGAATGCCTTGAATGCGTTTGATATTGTTATTGGATGAGATAATGAA
>JACQQP010000066.1 GCA_016206945.1 Candidatus Omnitrophota bacterium
GCCGAAGTGGCGGAACCGGCAGACGCGCAGGTCTCAAAAACCTGTGTCCGCAAGGACATGAGGGTTCGATTCCCTCCTTCGGCAAATTCTTCTTTTTTTATGGTAAAGAACCTTGCTGATATTGATCGCAGGACATTAGCTTATGTCATTGGTGTTGCCATTGGTGATGGAAATCTTTCCAATCCCAACGGCCGTGCGCCAAGGTTAAGAATCACTTGTGACGCCCGCTATCCATTTCTTATTCGAAAATTCTGCGACGCCATTCAAGTTCTTTTACCTGAGAATAAAGTCAATATTATCAAACGAACGAAAAGCTATGTTGATATTAGTTGTTATTCCAAGCGATGGGAGCGGTGGCTTGGCTGGCAATCAAAAAACGGATCGAAGTATCAGCAAAATGTTTCCGTTCCAAAGTGGATTTTGGAGAACAAAAAGTTTTCCATTCCATGTCTCAGGGGTTTAATCGAAACAGATGGCTCTATCTATCAGGACCGTGGATACAAAATGGTCAACTTTGTTACGACTATCGCTCAACTCGCCAATGATGTCTTGACTATAATGGCAAAACTTGGTTTTCAAGCACATCTTTATGTCTTTTCCGGAAAACACAAGGTGAAATACACTGTACGGTTATCTCGAAATGTTCCAACATTGATCAAAATCCTTGGGCTACAAAAAATACTTTCCTCTAAACTTGAAGCTGGGGCTATTCATGGCGAAGACCCCGCCC
This sequence comes from Candidatus Omnitrophota bacterium, assembly GCA_016206945.1. Taxonomy (GTDB): domain Bacteria; phylum Omnitrophota; class Omnitrophia; order Omnitrophales; family Danuiimicrobiaceae; genus 01-FULL-45-10b. Next base: position 731 of record JACQQP010000066.1, read on the forward strand.
ACGGCATTTAATTCAATCTCCTGCAAAAATCCCATTGATTGGTAGACGTTGCGGACGGTAACCTATATCTAGTGGTCTCTGGGACAGAAAACCCTTTCTGATTCAAGTTCACCCGCATCTAGCCGATACCTTCCCTAACATAGGGGTAGGCGATGGAAAAACCTTCTTACACATGCACGGCGTGCCAGTGGACAGGCGATGAAGTTAAATTCTCGACCAAGATCCTTTCCATCATGTACCGCCCAAAACACGAAAATATCCAAGCCTTCAAACAAATCAAGTGTCCTAAGTGCCGCTCCCTCGTCACGATCGTCTTCGAAACATTAGACGGCACCCTCGCCAAATAATAATCAACTACTCAAAAAGAACGACTGCCGCTACGGCGAAATCGCGTTCGTGTGCAAGGGTGAGCTCAAACTGAGCGCGCGATGAAATTCCAAGCTTCTTTCTTGCCTGTTTACTGATGTGTATGGAGGGTTCTCCCTTGAACCCGCGAACCACCTCAATATCCCTGAAGGCGTACCGGCCTTTTCCGCCTTTCTTAGCCTTAATCACCGCTTCCTTAGCTGCGAAACGCGCCGCATAATTTTCGAACTTGTTTCGCTTTCCTTCACAATACGCTTGCTCCGATTCCGTAAAAACACGATTCAAGAAACGGCTTCCCTGACGCTCCATGGCTTCCCGCATGCGGCGGACACTAACGATATCAATTCCCATACAAAAGGGGGTGTTCATTCAATAGGGAAATTAAGGCTGGAAGAAGTACGCAGCAACCAGAATGATCAGAAAAGAAAGTAAAACGTAGATGCTGTAAAAACTCCAAAAATCCCGGACCTTATCAAACCAACTGCGTTCTAATTGTTCGGGCAGACGAAACCTCCTACCACTTCGAAGGGCAATCACCTCGTCCTTACGATAGCGAACGAAACTCCCTCCCACCCGATAAGCAGTTAGTTTGCCCCGGCGGATGAGCTGTTCGATTGCTGGAGAATCAACTTTGAGGTAGGACTTAACTTCTTCCTCGGTAAGCAAACCATCACTCATGATGAAAAAAACCTTGTCGTAGGTCTATATCAAATTCAAGAAATTGGGGTAATCGTATAAATTCGGTCTGCAAAAAAATCGAAACAATGAGGCGGATCTAATGACTTACCTTTTCACCTTCTCATCTTGAAGCCATTTCTCAATCGCTACCTTATTGAATTTCCATTCCCCGTTTTGAAACTCGGCAGGAATCTTTCTCTGATTGGCCCACTCCTCAACCACCTTGGCTTCTACTTCGAGGTATTGAGCGACGTCCCGAAGTGAGAGTGTCCTTCCGCCGCCCGCTTCAGACGACTGCTTGCCCAACATGTGCAACTGTCCATCTAATACAGCTCCTTCGGCAATGCTCAAAATGGGTGTCAGAACATTGCCTTGAACCACAGCGGGGGGAATCAATGCGATACTCTCGGAGGCAGTCAAATTGCCTGTTACCTTGCCTGCAATAATGATTTTATCGCCTTGGATATCTGCCCGCACATTCGCATTCTCGCCAATTGTGAGGCTGCCGCAGGTTTCCAATTTCCCTTCAAAACTTCCGTTAATCCTTAAATTCACAGGGTCCTTAAAAACAATGGTTCCCTGCATTCGCGCGTCAACATCCAGAATCTTGTCATCAATTTTCTCTTTCTTCGCCATTTATTTTTTCCTCCTCGCCCCCAAAGTTTCCTCAAAAACGTATGATAAAGTAAGGCAGCGCGAGTGTCAATCCCTCACTCGTTAAAATTCCTAGGCGGGCCGGGGCTCATAGTGAGGAGATTGGGATACGAGCGCTAGCCCAATCCACGACAAAATCATTCCGCCGACTACATCGCTCAGCCAGTGATCTCCGAGATAAACTCGGCTAAATCCGACGCCCAGGATCAAAACCACAATGATCACTTTCTGAAGGAAAATATGGCTGCGGACTGGCAAATCCCTCTGATTCAACCGCTGATACCAAATTCCCAAGAGAAACACGCTCCGGAACGCATGACCGCTTGGAAACGAATAGGGCGTGTGAATGAGCAGGAACCCCAACGGAAAGGGATGACGGCTAAATTCTGGGCCTGGAGCTGTATAAATCACCACATATTTCCATATGTATTCCACGCCGCTTAAAGCCATAAAGAAAAAAAGGTAGAGAAAAACCCCAGGCCACTGATATTTTCGATACAAATACCAGGAAATGGTCAAGAGAGCAAAACAACTAAATTCAATGGAACCCAGAACGGTAAAAAGGTACATACCGTAATCAAGCTCCCTGAAAGCCAAACGCTGCACCACTTGTGTCGCCGCTAAATCGAAACTGCGCGTCACTTGCTTTGCCACCAAAATGGTAAGGATGGAAAAAGCCGTCAACAAAAGAAAAATGAGAGACGATTTCTCTCTATGATTCGTCATGGTCATGTGAATTTGCCCAATAGCGGGCGAATTCGGAAAGATGACTCAGCGTTTTCAAATGAGTCATACGATCGAGATAGACATTCCCTTGCAGATGATCCCATTCATGCTGGATGACACGGGCAAAAAAACCATCTGCTTCAAGTTTGAGCGGCTTCCCCGTCCGGTCCAGTGCTTCACAAACAAGTGAATCGTTTCGAGGCACAACTCCACGCATATCGGGAATGCTCAAACAACCTTCCCAATCCTCAACGAGTTTTTTGGAGCGAGAAGAAATGCGCGGATTAATCAAGATTACCAGGGGTACTTTGGGCATATTGGGATAACGCGGATTCTCATTGACTTCAATCACCGCAATCTGCTTCGAAACGTGAATCTGTGGCGCCGCAAGACCGACGCCCTCATATTCGCGCATCGTTTCAATCATATTGTCTAGGAGCAATTGAATCTCGGGCGACTGTATTTCACTCACCGTAAGAGGAACGGCAGTTTGTCGAATCACAGGATGGCCCAGGCGCGCTACTTTAAGAATGGCCATGACGGTCGGGACTCAAAAAAACTCTTTCTGAATAACCGGGCTCTTCCCCGCCATGGAGCGCTCAACGGACTTAAAAGAAACTCGTTCTTTCCGATGGTTCTTATCAATCCAGCGAAAGAGCTCGCCTTTTTTAAAACGGACGCACTTTCCAAGTTTTACATAGGGAATAAGTCCCACATGCACCCATTGATATACGGTAGAAGGTTTTACTTCGATCAACTCGCTCACTTGTTTGGCGGTCATTAACCGTTCCATGAGGAGGATATTCTAACCGTAAAAAGCGATTTTGAGAACCATCAAAAAAAGGATGAGATTGATCGCATGGCTTGTAAAGCAAAGGGGACACGGAATTTTGGTGACATAAATCAAACTGTAAGCAAGATAAACGGATCTTAATACGGCAAGTGCCAGGAGAACAAGCGCGATCTCGGGAGGAAAAAAGATAAGGTCTAAAATCAAATAGGCGTAAAGAAAAATCCCAAACAAAGAATTTGGATAGCCAAATAGCTTCGCTCGCGGCGTGTCCAAAATCGTCATGCACGTGGCCTCCTTAAGCTGGCAAATTTGCGGCATCCAAAAAACGTTCGGCTTGAACCATTGATAAAAAACGCCGGTAAAATAAAATGAAATCCAAAGACCGATGAAAGACAGGATGAAAATAAGAAAGCCGATCATAGATTAACCTCCGACGCCCCTCACCCCGCCCTTGGCGAGGCTCACCTCCGGCGGCCTCCCCTCTCCCCCAAAGGGAGAGGGCTGGGGTGAAGGGAAACGGTCAGCGTCTGAGATAGTTCCTGCGCCTTTTCGAAAACTTCCCCTACCGAAATTTTGGACATACAGGGATGTCCCTCTACATTGCAATTTTGTAAATGGCAAGGCGAACAAGAAACAGCGTGTTTTAAAACCCGAGCTCCTCTTGCCCAAACTCCCCATTTGTCATAGTCATTAGTTCCGCTCGCAACCACCACCATCGGAATTCCAAGTGCCTGTGCAATATGAGAAGGTCCCGAATCATTACCGATGAATAAATGGCAATGGCTTAACGCTGCGATCATTTCGCGGAGCGTAAAAACCCCGACGAGGTCAATAACCCGTTGTGAATTCGAAAAATGCTCCACAAGCTTTCGCGCCTTTGAAATTCCAAAAACGAGCACCCTATTTCGAGGTTCCGTTAAAAGTTTCGTAACGAGTTCTACAAATTTTTCTCCTCCCCACTCCTTGGAGGGATAACCTGCTTCGGGATGAACAGCGATCAGCTTCGAATCCTTTTCCACACCTCGATCCTTAAGCTCGCGAAGGCTCTTCAATTTTTCAGGTTCACTTAAATAAATCGTGGGTTTCAAATCAGCTTTATCAACTACCTCGCCCGCAACGAGTTTGATATTGAGCTCCGCTTGATGTAGTTTCATGTCATAAACCCCCGCCTCGTGCAACAACCCTGCGCCTCCGCCGATTCCATAGCCCACCCGATATCGAGCCCCTGCTAAAGTCATGAGGATAATATTTCGAAGATCTCCCCGCAAGTCGTAGGCCAAATCAAAACCTTTTTTTCTTAACAGGAAAACAATTTTGATCCATTCGAGTAGATTAAAATATTTACGTCGTGCAAACCAATTTGAGTGGAATTGGATCACATCATCTACAAACGGATTCTGATCTAAAATATCTTTCCCGTCGCTTCCGGTTAAAACAAAGATTTTTGCTTCGGGAAATCGTTTTCTCAAAATGGGAAACACAGGAAGCGAGCAAACGAGATCCCCGATTTGGTCGAGCCGAACGACCAAAATCTTTCGCACTAAATTCGGAAAACCAAGCGAATGCGCTTTGCGTGGAAACCGCTCGACAACCAGGTCGAAAAACCTAACCAAATGCCATCGCCAACTGCGTTGAAAGGGGTATCGATGGTCATTCATAGCAAATGTCTGATCTCGTTAGAAATGCGTGAAGGAGAAAGTTTCCCAAAATAGTTTTAATTGGAAGCCCTTCGACCTCGCTCTGGGTGGTCCTTCGACAAAAAACGCTCAGGATGGTGAGCGAAAGTCGAACCAGGAGCTTGTCGGATCACAATTATACCAGTAGCTAAGGGAATTGGAACTGCTAAAAGAAGCTTGCGTGGCTTCTCTTCCGAGGGGACGCCTGCGATTTTGGTTATCGCTCAGTGTTTCCTGCGAAGGTTGACGCCCAACATCGCAAGACCAAGGCTCATCAATGCGAGTGTTCCGGGCTCAGGAATGATCTTGGGCTGAAGAACCAATTGAAACTCCATGGGGCCTACGATGTCAAAGGAGATCTGATCTGAGGAAATAAACTCATCACCACGTGCGTTTTTATCATGCAACCGGATACGTTCAGGCATCCATGAGCTTCCGACAGGTACGATTCCGCCACTCAGCATCAGCACCTCGATGCCTTTGGAAGTTGAGGGATCTGGGATGGAGAACTCTTTGTAATTGGGTCCTGTCGGCATTGTGGATCCGGCATTCGGTGAGCCGTGCAGAGGATGAATGTGTGCCCATTTTGGATGATCCTGACCTGGCGTGTGAGGAAGTGGATCAATCTGGTCAAAGGTCGAGATCATAAAGCCGCCCCAATTGCCTCCGGGAGGCAGATTGTTAGTAATATTCATGGCAAACATAAAAAATCGTTCGTCCTCCTCATGGCCTGGTGTGGTTCTTAAGGTAATGACCTTCGGGTTTGCATCGGTAAACGTTGTCGTCAAGGTGAGTCCATAGGTTTTATTTACTCTCCCCGGCGTTCCCGTAATGGTAGTCCCTGCGGGCGCCTCATACTGCCAATCGGTATCACCTGCAGCAATCGGAAGGAAAACAGCTTTCGCGTCTGGAGCGGAAAGGAAAAGAAGGATAACACCCACCAGAAATGATCTTGTAACTTGGTCC
>JACQQP010000068.1 GCA_016206945.1 Candidatus Omnitrophota bacterium
GTAACTACTACCTCTTCATCCATAGAAGTGAGCTTACACTCTATGACCAAAACTTAAAGAAGCTTAAAACCTTCACGCTTCCCCAACCCCTTCCCCTTCATTATGAAGTGCCCCTTCATGAACTTCCTCCCCACAAGGACACCCTTCACTACCAGCTTTCTGTTTTTGATGCAAAAGGCAATGAAGATCGGACAAGTGTGGGGGTATTAAGACTATCAAATCAAGTATGAAGAAACTCATTTTTATAAGCCCATGCTGCATTCAATAAATAGCAGCAGATCTACTTTTTTAGTCTTTCTTATCGCCATCTTTTTTTCTTTAAGTTTCCCGTCAACAATATTTGCCAAACTTGAAAACTTCATGGAAGCGGATGTTGTACTGGGACAGCCGGACTTTACACAAGGAACAGCAGTCAATGGCGCCCTCCCGCTTCGCCCATGGTGGTAAAAGATAATGGTTGACATTGTATCAAAATTCGTCGAAAATTGACACCATGCAATACATATCGAGACTTCAAGAGGAAGTCATTCGCAAGGCGCTCGCGCGGGACAAGAGTGTTTTGCTTTTGGGAGCCAGGCAAACGGGTAAGACCACTCTCGTCCATCAGATCAAAAGCGATCTTGCCATTTCTTTTGTCAGGCCCGATATCAGGCAAACGTATGAGAAAAATCCGGCGATTCTTGTCGCAGAAGTAGAAGCGCTTGAGAAAAAAGGGGCGACCGAGAAGTTTTTGATTATCTTGGATGAGATTCAGAAGGTTCCCGAAATCCTAGATGTTGTCCAAGACCTCATCGACCGGAAAAAAGCTTCTTTTATTCTCACGGGATCTTCTGCGAGAAAGCTGAGGCGCGGTTCCCATGTGAACCTTTTGCCGGGAAGAGTCGTCGCGCTCAAACTGGATCCTTTGACCTTAGCAGAAGCTTCCGCGCCGGATCTAAGGGACCGGCTTCTTTTCGGTTCTTTACCCGGCATTTTAACGAGTCCAGATCCGCGAGACAGAGAAAAAGATCTTGAGTCTTACGTAACAACCTATTTGGAGGAAGAGATAAGGGCGGAAGCGATTGTGAGAAACCTCGGTTCTTTCGCAAGATTTCTTGAGTATGCTGCATCGGAGTCAGGTCAAGTGGTCAACTTAAGAAAATTATCCCAAGAAATAGGAGTCTCTCATACGACCATCGGCTCGTATTATGAGATCCTCGAGGATTGCTTGATTGCGGAAAGAATCGAACCTTTAACCAAAAGCAAAACGCGCAAGAAACTCACGAAGTCCCACAAGTATCTCTTTTTTGATTTGGGGGTCCGCCGGCTTGCGGCACGGGTTGGCACGCGATTGCCGAGGGAGGAATGGGGGCGGCTTTTTGAGCAGTTTGTTGGCCTCGAGCTGCTGAGGTGCGCTCGACTTTCTGGCAAAAAAATCCAAATCAAGTTTTGGCGGGATCCCGACGGTCCGGAAGTAGACTGGGTGATGGACGTTGAGGATCATTATATTCCCCTGGAAGTAAAATGGACTCAGTCCCCAACGCCAAGCGACATGAAGCACCTTAAGTTATTTCTTTCGGAGTATAGCGCAAGCCGCGTGGGATATTTAGTTTGTCAAACCCCGCGCAAGCTGAAATTTGCCGAAAACATCTTTGCCCTGCCTTGGCAGGACCTCGACAAGCTCATTCTGGACAAATAGGTTCCTAACCGAAACATGGATGCAACTTTTTTGAAACTTTTTTTTCTTGTTCCTCTCGCGTTCTTAATTTCTCCGCACCCTGGTCACGCGAAGCTTGAGAACTTTCAAGCAGCGGATGTGGTGCTTGGTCAGCCGGATTTTACACAGGCAACTGATGATGATGGTTCAGAGTCAGCAATAACGCTTGAACAGCCGAATTCCGTTGCAAATGACGGCAACAAATTATTTGTGGTTGACCGAGAAAATAATCGGGTTCTGATTTGGAATGCAATCCCAAATAAAAACTCCGCTCCAGCAGATCTTGTTCTTGGCCAGCCGAATTTTACCGAAGCGGTGGGTAACAATGGCGGAATTGGGGCGCGCACGTTAAGGACTCCACGATCTGCTAGTATTGTTATGAACAAAGTACTTGTTCTGGAAGGTGCCAACAATAGAGTTCTCATCTGGAATTCAATTCCAACTCGTAATTTTCAACCGGCGGATGTTGTCATCGGACAACCTGATTTTGTATCATCCGGTCCTAACGCCGGAGGACTTTCAGCGAGAAGCCTAGATTTGGGAAGTCTATCCGCTGTCTTTTCTGATGGTATGAAACTTTTTATCGCCGATATCGACAACAGTCGCGTTTTGATTTGGAATTCTGTGCCAACTACCAACTTTCAGCCTGCTGATTTGGTGTTAGGTCAATCCAATTTCACCACATCGACCGCTAATAGCGGAGGCTTGTCGGCACGTTCCTTATCAAGACCGACTTTTTTACATTCTGATGGTCAGAGACTGTTTGTTTCGGATGGCGATAACAATCGTGTTCTCATTTGGAATTCTGTTCCAACAGCCAATTTTCAACCGGCCGACATCGTTCTGGGGCAACCTGATTTTACTTCAAATACAGCTAACAATGGAGGTTTATCGGCGAAAACGTTAAATGGACCTCGAGGCGTTTACTCAGATGAGAAGAGAGTTTTTATTGCCGATTTGAATAACAACCGAATTCTAATTTGGAGTTCTATCCCTACCACAAATTTTGCCGCAGCCGATATCGTTCTTGGCCAGCCAGATTTCGTTTCCGCGACAGCCAATAACGGAGGACGATCCGCGAAGACATTAAGTGGGCCTGGCTACGCACTTTCAACTGGTAAAAGGCTTTTTGTTTCTGATGTTAACAACCACCGCGTCCTCATCTTCAATATTGCCTCAGGCTCAGGGATTAAACTCTCTCCCCAATTCGAACAAGGAAAAGCCGTCTTAGGTAAAGTCTTTCATGATGTGAATGGGAATGGCGTGCAGGACCAAGCAAAGAGCATAGCGCAAAGCGCAAAGCGTAAAAAAGGAAAGACAAAGGACGCTATGCGCTCTGCGCCAAGCGCTATGCTTGAGGAACAAGGGATTGAAGGCATCAAAGTCATGTCTGATACCGGTATCTATGCCATTACAGATGAAGATGGTAAGTATCACTTCCCGTATATCGAAACAGGAC
>JACQQP010000067.1 GCA_016206945.1 Candidatus Omnitrophota bacterium
AATCCAAACCTATACCTACACGGCCAATAATCAGGTCGAGATCAAAGCTGAAGACCCCAGCGGCAACTGGAAATTTAACCAAACCTTTAGCCTCGGAAGCGACGGACGAGTTGGCGGGATGGATGCCAATAAGGATCTCCTGGTTTCCTATGAGTCTCCTAACTATGAAAATGAAACAATGACCGCAGTTGATTTACAAGGGAATGCCTATGTGATTTCAAAATTAATTGAAATTTCGCCAGGTGAATATGAAGCTGGCAGGCCTTTAGAAGATGGGACCGTTACCTTAGCCAATGACGGTTCTTTTAATTTTGTTCGCACCTCAACGTTCATTTATTCGAGCGCTTCGAATTCGGTGGAACGCCGCTTTGCTGACGGAACTTATCAGATCTTCAATTTAGGCAGCAATGGGCGATTCGATGCCGATGACAAGCTTCTTGCTTTCAAAGCTTCCATAGATGGTGAGTTGGTAGAAGCTGTCTATCGTTACAATGCTGATGATTCCTTCTCTCGTACCGTTACCAACCTGACGACCGGCGAGATACGGATTGAAAATTACAACGCCTCCGGCGCGATTGTCAGCATGACCATTCCTACCAGTGCCGTCCAAGGGGAAGCGGTTCCGGTTTTTGAATTTGAGAATGGGATTTTGGTTCGCCGCATCGATCCGGATGGGACGGTCACTCATTTTGATCCCGTGACGGGTCTGATTACTTTGGTGGAACATCCTGACGGTACTTATGAAACCTATCAATACCAGTTTGATGCTGCTGGAGAAGTGAGCTTGATCACTCGCCGCTTTTCAACTGGCAGGGAGGAGAAATTTCTGCCGGACGGAAGAATTGTTGAATTGACCACAGCAGAGGGCCTGCGGCAGACCTATACCTATTATGAAAATAAAGAATTAGAACAGATTGTCATTGTTGATTTAACGAAACCCGTTGAGGAAGGATCGCCGGAGCTAGGTAAGGTTCTCCAAATCATCAGTTACGCATATGAAGGTGAGGGAGACGATCGCATCACCATTGAAACCATCGAGGATTTAGAAAACAAAATGACCATCACAATACGCCGGAATGCCATCGGCGATTTACTGAGCGTTGTTTCCGTAGAAAATCGGATTACAAAAATCTTTGATGAAAACAACGTTTTGATCGAAACAGTTGACGCAAATGGAATGAGAACCATCTATGAACACGGTTTAATCAAACAAATCATCGATCCAATGGGGATGGTTAAGTTCAACGCGAACTTTTCAGTTGATCCGGTGAGCGGCCATGTGACCGGAATCCAAATTGACGGACAAGATACATTTCATAGCAGCGTCGACGTCATCGTTGATCCGGTTAGCGGCAATGAAACCGAGCGACACGCCTATTTAAATACTGGGCAATTGGGCATTGTCGTTCGCTATCGCGTTAATGCCAGCGGTGTTGAGGAGGTGATTGACGTTTCATGGCCGGAACAAGTTGAAAACGGACAATACACAATCACCGAAAATGGAGAGATTTTATTGACCTATATTTTTCAAGGAAATGCCGCGATCATACGCTTCGGGGCGAATCCGGTGGACGGTGAATTTGTCATTTTGTCTGTTCGTAATATCGCAGGCCGGGAAGATGTTTATGTTTATGATGATGATACGAATGCAGATTTGGACTATGTACTTCAAAGTGATGGAACAATGTTAATTTATTTGGCGGATGCTGCTGGTGTCTCAATTTTGGATTTTAGAAAACAACCGAAGGTCGGCCGGTCCGTTGATCGTGAAGGAAGGGTAACTATTTTTGACTACGAGTACGGGGACAGCAAGGCCGACACGTTGGATCGTACCGTTACCTATGTGAATGATAGCCTTCAGGAAACGCTTCGAGAAACTCAATTTGATGAAACCGGCGAAAAGCAGCAATTTGTTTTTGAGTTCAATCGCGAAGGCAAAATTATTTCCCGAAGCGAATTTTCCTATGTGGACGATGAAATTAGCTTGGTTCTGCAGTATGACACCTCGGATTTGAGCGAAACCGACGCGAGAACAACGGGACTAGGAGAACTCGAAACCACCACCTATTACACCACCACCGTTTTCGGAGTTCCAATTGTAAGTTATGTCGAGGATACAAAAGGGAACAAAGATACGTACACTTATGATCCGGTTGGTCGCGGTTTCTTAGAGAAAATTTCAAGGACAAATGCAGATGGACATTTAAAACTCGAGAGTTTCTTTTCTATCAATCAATATACCGAAGCCCAGCTGGATCGAACGATTAGTTACACTCGCGATGGAACAGAGGATCGTCCCAAGACGCAGTCTTTATTTTTCTATGATGGCAGTGGCAAATTAAAAAGAATCGAAGAATACGAAGTTCTCGGCGAAATTGACCCTGTCCTAAACGGCGCATTGCAGCCAAATACCGGTGATCAGCCTGACCGAATTCTTTCCACAACCTTTTTTGAAAATGGCAATCCAAAACGCATCGAACGGAATAAATACGCTTCCGATGGGCGAATTATTGAGCACGAAGTAACCGATTTCACCAACGCCATTTTCGATTCCCGCGGGGACATTATTGGCGGTTCGATTTCTACCCTGACCACTCGTCCTGACCAGACCCTGAAGACAGAAAGTGAAGTCACCTTTACCTCAGAAGGAAATCCGGCTGTCTCCA
>JACQQP010000070.1 GCA_016206945.1 Candidatus Omnitrophota bacterium
ACACAGCGGAGCAGTGCCGCAGAGCAGCTTCTGCTGCTCTGGCAGGCAAAACGCGGCGAGATTCGTCCGGACGGATTTCGCCAGTATTTTGGCGAATGGGCGCCCATGATCCAACGGATGATGCCTATCAGGCGGGGACAAGACCCGCCCCTACAGAATACATTCGTTTTGCGATGATTGCGCTTGTCCAATTGATTGTTTTTATTCCAACGATTGCCCTTTGGTTAAAACGACACAAAATAAAACTCGTGCATTTGAACAATGAAATATTGTCTCACTTACCACTCATTTTGGGGGCTCGTCTTGCAGGATGCCGGATCATTTGTCATTTTCATGGCTGGCGAAAATTGACAAGGACTGAAAAAGTGATCAGCCGTGTGATTCATTGCTTTATTTCCGTGACGCAGTCAGGTGCCGACTTCTATAGTTGGCAATTAGATGGAATGGAAGTGGTCGGGATTCCAAACGGTCTTTTAATGAGCGAACGCAGCAATGTTCAGCCTCAAGTTCGAATCGAAACGCGCCAAAAGTTGGGATTTATCGATCAGGATTTTGTCGTTTTGATCGTAGGACGATTCATCCCGCTCAAGGGGCATTCGGTATTTTTAAAGGCAATCGCGGCTGCGGTTCGGGTGAACCAAAATTTAAAAGCTCTTGTGGTTGGGACAGATCCGTCGCCTGGAGGAGAATTTCGAAGGAAACTGGAACATGAGGTTCTCCAACTCAACTTAAAAGAGAGAGTACAGTTTTTGTCCTGGCAGGACCATATGGGCCCTGTTTATGAGGCAAGCGATGTCGTGGTCCAACCATCGGTCGAACCCGAATCATTTGGTTATGCGGCGCTGGAAGGGATGTCTATGGAAAAACCGGTCATTGCGAGCCGAATCGGAGGGTTGGTTGATGTCGTCGGCCACGGCGAAACGGGTTTTTTGATTGAGCCAGGGGATTCAGACCAACTGGCTGAAGCAGTCTTGAACATTGCCGAGAACCTTAAGCTTGCCATTCAACTTGGTAAAAATGGGCGCCAACGCGTGAAAAGACTGTTCACGATGGAGCACAATGCGGAAGAAGTTCAAAATGTGTACCGAAAGATTTTGAATGCCAAACGCATCCTCATCGCTGAGTCCGGAAGCGGCTATGGAGGTACAGCCAAGTACCTTTTTGATCTTGTCACGCATCTTAATCGGGATGAGTTTTCTCTCGAAGTAGTGGCGTATGGCGGTGGTCCTTTCATTCAGAAATTGAAGGGAGCGCGCAAGTGTGTCTCATTGAAACCGAGTTGGTTCTTCCCTTGGGGGGAGGACAAAACCCAGCGTGGAGATGTCCAATCGGTTTCCTTTGCTGGAGGAAAGATTGGAAGGGCGATTGTTTCCTTGTTTCAGTTGATTTTTCTGGTTCCGCAAATTGCAGTTTGGCTGCGTAAGAGGCGAATAGCCCTTGTCCATCTCAACAATGACATCAGATCGCACTTGCCTCTCTTGCTTGCTGCTCGAATCACTGGCGCGCGCGTGATTTGCCACTTTCACGGGTGGCGGCCGATGACGCGTGTGGAACAGTGGGCCAAGCGCTGGGTCGATCAATTTATAACGCTGACGGACTCAGGTGCGGGGTTCCTAAAGAGTCAATTAGGGGGCGTCTCAGTTCAAGTGATTCCAAACGGCATTTCATGGGCCAGTGGGATTGATGATTTAGAGGCGAGACGTCAAGAAGAGCGCAAACTTTTAGGAATCAAATCGAGCGAAAAAGTGATCGCCATTTTAGGTCGCCTCGTACCTTTGAAAGGACATGACACTTATCTCAAGGCGCTTTCGGAGGTCATTCAGAAAGGCCATAAGGTCATCGGCCTCGTGATGGGTCACGATCCTTCTTCCGACCAGCGGTATTTGAACGCATTGGAGGCTTATGCCTCAAAACTTGGGATCGCTGGCAAGATGCGTTTTTTGCCTTGGCAAGAGGACGTTGCCTCTATTTATGCGGCGAGCGATATCGTCATTCATGCCTCCCGAGAAGCGGAACCGTTTCCTCTCGTTATTATAGAGGCGATGCTCGCCGGAAAACCTGTCATCGCGGCTCAACTCGGCGGTGTCGTGGATCTGGTTCGGAATGGAGAAACTGGAATTTTGTTTGAGCCTGATGATCACACGGCGCTTGCACATTCGATCGAAACCCTGATGGGTGATTGCGCGTTCGTGAACGGTCTCACTCAGAATGCGAAGGAATGGGCCCAGAAATCCTTTCGGGTTGAAGAGAACGCTTTACAAATCGAGCAGCTTTATCGGAGATTGCTTCGGTCTTGCGTCGAAGCCCACGGAATGCCCTATGATGCCGAAGCAGTTCCTGCCCAAAATGATTTGGAACGCGAAGTAAATTATGCGTTCAAAAAGGCATTTTATTATACGGGTGGAGTAGCCGTCCTCCGGAACGTCTTAAGCACGAAAGTTCCCATTTTGATGTACCACAGAGTGTTTCGAAAACCAGACCCTTTTTTCCCAGCGGTTTCAGAAGATACGTTCAGGCAGCAGATGGAGTATCTTAAATATGCTTACCACGTGATCTCACTGGACGAACTTCTGAAGTTCTGGCGTCTGGACCAGCCCGTTCCTAGGAGGAGTTTGGTCCTGACGTTTGATGATACCGATGTCAAGACCTGGTCGCTCATTTACCCGCTTTGTAAAACCCTTGGGTTACCCGCTACTATATTCTTGGCGAGTGGGCCGGCTGAAGAAGACAGCTTTATCTGGACAGACCGACTCCGCTGGTGGTTCAAATTAACGAAGCTCAAACGTTACGCATTTCAATTGAATGGCCATAAAAAAGAATGGGATTTACAAGATCCAGAAAACCGTTTGATCGCGCTCAGTGAACTTTCAGGCGAATTAAAGACATGGGAAAACATAAACCGGAAGAGGGCCGTTGCCCAACTTGAATACGAGCTCGGAGTTCGTCGGTCTGAGCTTCCAATCGATTGGATCCTTTCTCAGGTTCAAGTTCGAAGCGCTGATCGGAACTTAATCAGCTACGGGGCTCATACCGTAACCCATTCGATTTTAAATCGAATGACTTTGGAAGAAGCGCGCTACGAGATTTATGAATCCAAAAAACGACTTGAGGAAATCTGGGGAGAGCGCGTCATGCATTTTGCCTATCCGAATGGCGAAAAGGACGATTTTGGAGGCGATCACAAGGAGTTAATTACAGGAGCAGGTTTTGTATCGGCTTCATCCGCTATTTTGGGGTTAAACGATGCCAATACGGATCGCTACGCACTTAGGCGAATTTATGCCAGGGAAGAACCGCTTGCGAATTTCGCCTGCCGATTAGTCGGCGTGGGGAGTTAATGTATGGAAGTGATAAGATTTTCAGACCTTAATGATGAAGCGAGGCATGGCTCGTTATTGCGAAGGCAACCATGGGAAGAACTTCTCGCGCGTTCAGGGAATCGATCCATCTTCATGACTTGGGAGTGGCTTTCAACTTGGTGGGAAATCTTTGGCGGCGATCATGAGCTTTGGTGGCTGATCGTTAAAGGTCGCGATGGAAATTGGATCGGTGGAGCCCCGCTTTACTTAAGACGTTATCGAAACGGTCTTCTTTTGCCCTATCGCGAATTGCGTTTCGTTGGAACAGGGGCATCGGTTGGTACCGAACATATGGATGTTGTCGCAGACCCTAATTATCGATCCGAAGCACTTCAAGCGTTAACCGTTTATTTGGCGGAACACGCGTCCCGTTGGGACGTTTTATGTATGACCGATATCAGCAATCCAGAAGCGCTGGTTTATCAGATTACAAATCACTTAGCCGGAAGGGACATGTGGGTTCATGTTGGGGAGCAGCTTCCAAAAGCAGTTTACGTCCCGCTTCCATCAACGTGGGATGAGTACTTCAAATCGCTTGGGAAATGGCTCCGACAAACCATCTCGCGTCAGCGAAGGAAACTTCTACGGGAATTGGGTTTAAACCTTTATGTCTGGTCCGAAAAGGATTCGAGTCTCGATTCTGCGTTGGATGAGCTGGAACGGTTGTTTCGCGCGCGAAAATCAGCTTTGGGCGTGAGCAACAAATTTCAAAGTGCGCCCGGGTATCGTGAATTTCATCGCCGCTTGATGGCACGATTTTTCGAACGCGGCTGGCTTTATCTTGCGTTTCTTAAAGATCATGAACGAGCGGTTGCGGTTGAATACACCTTCAAATATGGAGATGTGCTTTATAGTTACCAATCGGGGTTTGACCCAGAATTTGGAAGGAGAAATGTGTTTAAAGTGTTGCGCAGTTATGTGATTGAAGAAGCCATCCGTCAGGGAATTCGTGAGTTTGATCTTTTGCGGGGAGACGAATCTTATAAATATGATTGGAAGGCAGTGGATCGCAAAAAACAGACGATTCGAGCGTTTAGTTCCACTTTTTATGGGCGAGCTTTGGGAACCATAGCGGGCGTAAAACGGAGGCTAAAAGAAGTGGTCGCGCAAGGGAGTAAGAAATATGAAGCTTGATTCGCTTGCTTCTCCGTTCGGTTCTCAAGCTCAGCAGACGAAGGCGAACCTTCTCAAGCAGAAAAAGACCGCTATCTTCCTCATGGCGGCGATGGCGCTTGCTTTTAGTTACATCATTACGAAAGATGTCGTCGTTCCTTCTTGGATTATGCTTACCGCTGCTTTCATGGGCGGCGTTGTTCTGTTCGGAATGGGCATCCATAACCCGCATGTCATTACGTATGTCCTGGTTGCTTATCTGCCCTTTAGTAAAGTCTTGGTAGGCGATTTCGGTGGCGTGGCGACGGCTTTGAACTTGACGAATCTGCTCATGTTATTCATTTTTATTGTTTGGCTTTCTGGAAAATATTCTGAGGATGAACCGCTTTGGTTGAGCACGCCGATCAATGCCCCGATCATTCTTTTTATCATGGCGGGTTTTCTCTCGATCTTGCGCGGTTCTTCGTATAGCGCCGAATATCTATGGTTTGCCGTGATCGAGTTTAAACGGTGGATCACGCCTATTTTGATGTTTTTTCTTGTTTTAAATACGATTAAAGACCGCCAAACCATTAAAAATGTGGTCGTCATCATCATTGTCGTCTGCACGATCGTGGGACTTATGGCGATTTATGATTACATGGATGTCGGCGAGGCAAGTTTGGAAAAATCGAGAATTGGCAGCATTGCGGGTCATTCCAATTCGCTTGCGGCCTTTTTCAATTATTACATTTTTCTGCCGTTTGGTTTTTTCTTATTGAATATGAACCGATCTCGTTATTGGCTGATTTTAATCCCATTTTTGATTCAATTCCGCGGAATCATGGTGACGTTTTCGCGAGGCGGATACATTGCTTTTGCGTTCGGGCTTTATGCGCTTATGTGGTTTCGGAGTAAGGCCCTTTTTATTGTGTTGCTTGGCGCCATGGTGTTTTCCATTTTTAATCCCATTCTGCTGCCGCCCGGAATTCGGTACCGGATGAGCCATACATTTACGAAGCCCGTCAGTTATACGGAGGCGATTAGCGCGCCCGAATATGCAGAAGAGAGTTTGGATGGCAGCACCCGAGGCCGTGTCGAAATTTGGAAGGGCGCTCTTCGAATGATTAAGGAACAACCTTTCTTCGGTGTGGGGTACGGCCTCTTCTTTCCCTTAATTCGTCATTATTGGGTGGGAGGATTTTCCATCGATGCTCATAATACGTACCTCATCATTGCGGCAGAAATGGGAATTCCGGCGCTTGTTATCTTCCTCATTATTATTTTAATGGTAATTGGGAATACGTATCAGCTTTATCAGACGACGAAAGATCCGTTTGCTAAGGCACTTGCTCTTGGTTTTTTAGGAGGCTTATTTGGGCTCCTCATGAGTAATATGTTTGGTTCCAGGCTCGATTCGCAGGAAGTGTCAAGCTATTTTTGGATCCTTTCGGCATTGGTGATGCGTCTTCACATTTTGGATCAGAAGGAAGGAACGGCTGTGCTTCCGAAAGTCAAAAAACTTGATACCCTATGGCAAGGAGATGAGGCGGTGGTCCTATGACGGTTGCCCCTATCTCGCTTAAAATGCCTCGGCTCTCATTTGCGATGGTCCTCGGTATGCTTTTGACGTTGATGTATGTTGTTTTTCTTAATCCCTACATTGATGTCAGAGGATTTAACGCCCATGATCCTGCCGGATACATTGATCGAGCGATCTCCATCTGGAATGGCGATGGTTACGGAGAACGATTTGCAGACCGTTTTCTCCCTGTGACCATGCAGCCCCCTGGTTTTTCTTTTTTGTTGGCTCCCATCGTCGGTATTTTCGGTGTCAATTTCTTTGCTTTAAAAATCTATATGGTTTTCTGGGGAGCCTTGACAGCGTTCGTATATCTATTTTTCTTTCGCCGCTTTCTTCAAAGGGCGACCGACGCCTATGTTGCGACTCTTGTTTTGATGGCTTCGCCCGTCATCTTTGGGCTTTCTCATAGGGTTCTATCCGAAATTCCGCTCTTTTTCTTCACGAGTCTTGCCTTGGTTGCTTTAAATAACTATTTAAAGTCTCGGGCACGGATTTACTCCGGATGGCTTTGGATGGGCGCAGCGTCTCTTGGAATTGCGTACCTCTTTAAGTTTACCGCCTTGGGGGTGGTTGCAGGCGGCTGGTTGCTTTTCCTGCATCCTGAGTTTCGAAATTGGATCGTGTTCAAAAAAATGCTCTTGTTCACCGTGCTGATTTCCTTACCCGTAGTTCTTTGGCAGGTTTATTCTTCCTCGATTCCCCAGGAGACTTGGTATTGGACGAACTCGTTCTTAAATCAATTCATTTTGAAAAATCCCTATGATCCCGCCAGTCCAATTGCCTCGGTGTCTGACTGGGTGGTGAGAATGAGACAAAATATTGTGTGGGGGATATCGTGCAACATTGCGACATCGCTCATCGCTCCGCTTTATTTTCTGGAAGGCGGTTTCGCAGGCTTCTTCTTGAGTCTGCCTGTCGTTTTGTGGCTTGCTTATCAGTGGCTGAGATCTTATCGAAACCTACCATCCGTCTTAGAGGGTTTTACGCTATTCATTCTCGTCATTCTTGTGACGACTTATGAAGGGCAGGCAAACAGATATATCGCCATTTTGTATCCCGCTTTAGTTGTTTATGGCTTTCGGGGAGTTTCAAGCAGCCGCTTTGGGATTTCATCTCATGGGGTCATTGGGGCGATCCTGTTTCTTTCAACGCTCACCACGTTTCTCGGGGCTTTGGATCAGAATAAAAATCCCTATGGTTCGAAGACGCTCCGCGACTTCGTCCAAATCGCGCAAAAAACAAAAGAGATGGTTTCAAGGGAAAGCACGTGTATCGCTCCTTTGACCTCCCATTGGCAGATTTTGACGGGCCATTCTTGTTTTTCTTCATGGAAGGGCGCAGAAGCGGACTATTATGTCGTTTTGTCCAATCGGTACGCTGGAAACGTCGAAGCGCTTCAGGATATTGAAAAAGATGCGGCAAAAGGTGCATGGAGAATTTCAGACATGCTTCGGGAGACTTCGTCACCTCTTTTAAGGCTTTATGAAAACGATACCTTTGCAATTGTGAGGCGGAGTTAAGATGGCCATCTTGGCGTTGTTTCGATTTCGACAGTGGATTAAAAATCTTTTCGTATTTGCTCCTTTGATTTTTTCGGGTCAACTCTCTAACCCGCACTCTGTGCGCGAGGCCCTGTATACCTTTTTTTCGCTTTGTTTGATTTCCAGCAGCGTTTATGTTTTTAATGACATCAGCGATCGAGATAGCGATCGTCAACACCCGACAAAAAAGAACCGTCCTTTGGCGTCTGGAGAAGTCTCGATTTCTTCAGCCTGGATCTTGTTCCTCCTTCTTTTGGTGGGAGGGTATACGATTCTGGTCATAATGAAAATGCCTCTCTTCGTATTTGTCTACGTAAGCGCTTTTCTTATCATCAACTTGGCCTATTCGCTTTACCTGAAGGAGAAAGTGATTGTCGATGTCCTGACGATCGCCATTGGTTATGTAGTTAGGGTTCTCGTAGGAGCCGAAGTGATCGGTGTAGCGGTGACTCACTGGCTTCTCTTATGTACATTTCTCTTAGCGACATTTTTGGGATTCAGCAAACGACGCCACGAACTTGTGTTACTCGGTACAAGTGCAAGGAGCCATCGATTGGTCCTGCGTCATTACTCGGAAACATTTCTGGATCAAATCTGTATTCTTACTTTAGCCATGACCTTGACTTGCTATGTTCTCTATACCATTGCTCCTGAAACGGTTGCGAGGTTTGGTACCGACGCTCTTGTGTACAGTAGCGTCATCGTGATGTTCTCTCTGTTTCGATATCTTTTCCTGATTCATATCCGTCAGATGGGAAATCCGGTGGAGGTCATTTACTTCGACCGACAAATCATTTTTTCGATCGCCACGTGGGTCCTTTATGTGGTTTATGTGATTTACACAAGACCTGCGCTCGTGGGAGCTAAGTCGTGAGTACGGTCAAAATTCTTTTTCTGATCGATAAGCTCGTTCCCGCGGGGACGCAAACGAATCTCTTGGAGATTGTCAAGCGGCTCGATCGGAACCGCTTTAAACCTTATGTCATTGCACTGATGGAGGGTGGTGAACTGGAAGAAGAGTTCGAATCGGTTGGGGTGGAGCCTATCGTTTTTAATGTACGGAAGGTTTACGGACCTCGTGGATTTCGAGCTCTATCCTTTCTCACTCGTTTTATGAAAGCCGAACGCATCGACTTTATACAAACCCATTTCTCACACGCCGACATTCTGGGATCTCTTGCGGGAAGGTTCGCCCGTGTTAGGAAAATTGTGACGGCGCGTCGTGACGAGGGATTTTGGCGCAGCAAGGGCCAGCTGTTTTTGAGTCGGTATTTTAACCAATATGCGGATCGGGTATTGGTCAATTCACAGGCAGTTCGGGAAGCCGTCAAAGTTCAGGAAGGGGTCAGTTCCAGAAAAATCCATGTGATTCATAATGGAGTAGACCTTTCCAAATTTTATCCCTCAGCGGAGATCAGAAAAGCCAAGCGTCTTGAGCTTGGTTTGAAGGATCATGAATTTGTCATGGGCATGATTGCCAATATGCGCCATGAAGTAAAAGGGCATCGTTTCATGATCAAGGCGCTTTCTTATATCGCAGCGGAAGCTACCAATGTGAAATTGGTGTTCGTAGGGGATGGTCCGCTGGAAACCAGTTTAGAACGGTATGCCGACCACAAAAAGGTGCTAGATCAAATTCTGTTCCTAGGCGCAAGACGTGATGTGCCCGAACTAACCAATGCCATGGACCTCATCTGTGCGCCCTCTTTATCCGAAGGTTTTTCAAACACAGTTCTTGAAGCCATGGCTACAGGGAAACCAGTCATTGCCACGAACGTTGGCGGAAACCCTGAAGTGATTTTGAATGGAGAGACGGGCATTTTGATACGTCCTCGAGATGCAAGGGCGATTGCGGAGCAGACTTCATTTCTAATTGAACATGTAGAAATACGAGAGAAGTTGGGTCACGCTGCGCGCAAGCAGGTGGAATCGGAATTTTCCGTTGAACGGATGGTGAAACAATACGAGGAGTTTTATACAGAACTGCTGATTCCTCCGAAACGGAGAGTGAAGGTCAGGCGAGCGGAGGATAAATTCGAGCGGCCTCATTTATCCCCTCACGTGTCTCAGGAGTCCTTCGAGCAAGGTGGAGAAGTACCTCATTCTCGTGTCGAGAAGCCGCCCATCGTTGTGGAACGTAGATCACGGAGGATTCGCTTGCTTCAACTAATTTGGTCTCTTGATTTGGGAGGTGCCGAGCAAGTCGTGATGGATCTGGCGCGAGGCTTGGACCGCCAGAAATTTAAAACCATCGTGTGTTGTCTAAATAACAAAGGAAGATATGCCCCTTCTTTAGAACGAACGGGAATCAAAGTGATCGCTCTTCACAAGCGTTCCAAATTTGATCCGTTCCTCGTTTCCAGACTCAAAGAGATCATTCGAACCGAACGAATAGATTTAATTCACACGCATCTGTATTCGGCGCATCTTTGGGGACGAATGGCTGCAAAGGCCACTGGCGTCCCGTGCGTTTCTTCAGAGCATGGAATGGATGAATGGCGAACGGGCTTGCGATTGACTTTGGACCGCTGGTATGCACCCGTCAGCAAGCGAATGATCTTTGTCTCCGAGGCTGTAAAGCAGTTTTATATGAAAGCGAACCCATCGCTTGACGGCAGGTGCCGCATCATCCATAACGGGGTTGATGTCGCAAGTTTCCAAAAGAGTGCCGAAGAAAAGCAGGCGTTTCGGGAAAGTTTGGGACTCAGTCAAAATGAAAAAGTAATCGGCATTGTGGGCCGCCTTGTTCCTGAGAAAGCCCACGTCGACTTTATTGAAGCGATCCAGTTACTGGTTGAAAACCGAAAGGATATTTTGGGTTTGGTCGTGGGTGAAGGAGCGCTTTTAGATCCGCTGAAAAAGCGGGTTGAAGAAGCCGGCTTAGAAAGGCACGTTTTGTTCACAGGTTTTCGCAGAGATGTATCTTCACTGTATCAAGTGATGGATGTTTTGGCGCTCTGCTCGCTCCGCGAAGGATTTCCATTAACGATTCTTGAAGCGATGGCCACTGGAGTCCCTGTGGTTGCCACCGAGGTAGGCGGCGTGCTCGAGATGGCGGAACATGAACAGGATTCGCTTCTCGTTCCGCCGAGCGATTCGCCTGCTTTAGCGAATGCGATTCATCGGGTGCTCGAAGACGAGGGGCTGAGAGCGAAATTGATTGAGAATGCGAAGCGAAAAGTGAGTTCTCGCTTTTCGATTGCTCGCATGGTTCGTGACCATGAGTCTCTTTATGCCGAAGTTCTTGCAAGTCAAGGAGCGAAGAACAGTGAATAGGAAATCCTATAAACGATTGCTATTGGTGGTTCTTGGCTTGGTTTTCGTCTCTTGCGGTTCCCTGGTTTTATTCAAGGGGTTTCAGATTGTGGATGCAAAATACCCCTGGCTTTGGATGTATCTGGCGGATCAAGCCCGCTTTGGGAAGGACGAACCAGTTTCGAGGCCCAAACACATCCTCTTCCTTTACGTGGATCATTTTGAGCCCCACGATCAGGAAACGATGAGTCGGTGGATGGAAGGTTATCCCGAAATGGCAAAAAAACACGAGGACGCTGACGGAAAGCTTCCGCAGCATTCGTTTTTTTGGTTTTTCAGCCGCTCGGATGGAGTCGAAAAGAGGAGTTTCCTGAAACAATTGGCGCAACTGGTCTACGAAGGTTACGGGGAGATCGAACTTCATATGCATCATGGGAATGACACAGAGGAGACTTTTTTAAAACAGATGAATGAGGCGATACAGCTTTCCAAAGAAGTTGGAGCTTTCGTCACACAGGAGGTCCAACCCCGTACGACATTTGGATTTATTCATGGTATGTGGGGCCTTGATAATTCACGGGGCGCGGGCGTTTGCGGGATCACGAACGAACTTATCTTGCTGAGGAAGTTAGGCTGCTATGCGGATTTCACAAATCCTTCGTGGGGACCCATGCATCCGAGAATCATCAATCGTTTTTATTATGCAACGGACGATCCAAATCAGCCAAAGTCTTATGATCGAGGTCCTGAGATGGAAGTGGGAAGGCCAGGAGTTGGGGATTTATTTATGTTTACGGGACAAAGTGGGCTTCGATTGAACAGCATCGTGCCTCGGTATGACCATGGCGAAATTGATCATGAGCATCCGGCAAGCGAGGAGCGAATGGATCAATGGATCAAAAACGCAGTGGTGATTAAAGGCCAGCCCGAATGGTTGTTTATCAAAGTTTTTTCACACGGGGCGATGCTCGAAGATCATGGAGTCATGCTGGGTACCCAGGCCGATCAGATGCGGACCTATTTGGAATCTCAATATAACGATGGCGTCAACTATGTTCTTCATTATGTCACGGCGCGCGAGGCCTATAACATTGCGAAAGCCGCTGAGGCTGGGAAAACTGGCGATCCGAGTCAGTATCGGGATTTTATGATTGCGCCACCAGCGAATCGTTTTTTCTGGGCCTCTCAACCTTATGAACTGATTTCATTTGATGAAGGGAAAGTGATTCTCAAATTTCTGAGTGACGCTGGACGTGAAGTTCGGATCCGTTTGCGGGCAAAAGCGGTATCTCTTTCAGGCGATGCCATCCTGAAGAAAGTGGACCAGAAAGAAGACGAATCCATACTGACACTGATCCTGCAGGATCAGGGAGTTGTCGGTCTTTCCTTCAAAACGGTAATCGGTGAAAAGGGAGGAGATCGGTTTCTGCGATGACTCATCCTGCGTCCAACATCCTACGTCCCAAGATCGCGTTCATTGTTTCAAAATTTCCCTGTTACGATGAAGCCTTTATTCTTCGGGAAATCTACGCCCTTTCAAAAAAGATGGATATCTTTGTCTTTTCGCTGAAGAAATCTGAGGAAAAAGTTCTTCATGATCAAGCTCGAGAACTTTCGCCAAGGACGATTTATGTGCCCTACTTTTTTTCGTTGCAAATCTTGGCTGCGTGTCTTGAGATTTGTTTGAGGCATCCACTGCGTTACTGGCGTGCGCTGAAGCGATTGGTTTTCGGCAATTTTAGAAGCCCTCATTTTTTAATCAAAAGCCTCGCTTTTTTTCCAAAGGCCATTTATTTGGCAAGATGGCTTCAAAAAAGTAGTGTAACGCACATTCATGCTTATTGGGCCACTTATCCTGCCTCTGTCGCTTTGGTCGCTTCTGAAATCACGGGCATTCCATTTAGTTTCACGGGGCATGCGCACGACATCTATCTGGATACGACTCATCTTAAGGAAAAGATAATGCGTTCGGCTTTTGTGACAACCTGCACGCAACAAAATAAGACGCATTTGATGAACGTAGCGCCGCGTTATAACCGCAATCAAATTATCGTCAACTATCATGGCGTTGAACTTTCAAGTTTTGACGTCAATGGAAAGGTTCGCAATAAGCGCTTCGAGATTCTTTCGGTGGGAACACTCCATTACTACAAAGGGTTTCAATATTTAATTCCTGCACTGGGCCTTTTACGGGATAAAGGTTTGGATTTCAAGTGTACGATTGTAGGGGGCGGACCTCTTGAATCGGATTTGAGGAAACACATAAGGCTTCTCAACCTTGAACCTTATGTGCTGATGACAGGACCGCTGAAGCAAAGTGAGATCTTGCCTTATTACAAGAGGGCCGATCTTTTGGTTTTAATGGCTCAGCCTGAGTGGCACTGGGGAATTCCCAATGTATTAATAGAAGCCCTTGCGGCCAAAACGCCTGTCATCACGACACGCTTTGGCTCTGTCGATGAGCTCGTGAAAGAAAATGAAACTGGGTTATTGGTAGCGCCGCGAGATCCGCCAGCTTTGGCGGCCGCAACTGAAAAACTTTATCGGGACGACTTCTTCCGCCAGAAACTTGCGGAAGCCGGGTGTCGCGTAGTTAGCGCCCTTTTTGACCTTGATAGAAATATCGAAGTTTTCCGAAAGAGGTTAAGTCATGAAAACGCTGCGATCATCGCTTAGTTCGTTGATTTATCACAGCAAGCAATGGTTTGGACGCACGGATGCGGGCGTTCGGATCCTCTGTTATCATCGTGTGAACGATCAAGATAGAAGTTATTTATCCGTACCCATTTCAGACTTTGAGGAACAGATGCGGTTTTTGTGGGAACACGAGTATGAGACGGTTTCTTTAGCCGTCCCTGTTTCGCTCCCTTTGGTCGCTCGCAATGGTGGGGGCAAAAAACCGATTGTCATTACATTTGACGACGGGTATCGGGATAATTATGAGAACGCTTTTCCGATTATGAGCAAATTTGGTTTCAAAGGCGTCATCTTTTTGATCGTGGATCGTATGGGCTCAGACCATTTTCTAACAAAAGATCAAATTAAGGAAATGTCTCAAGCCGGTTTTGAATTCGGTTCACATTCACGTTCGCACCTTGATCTTGCGAGTCTCGAGAGAGAAGGGAAATATCACGAAATTAGTAGTTCCAAGTCCTTACTGTCAAATGAGTTAGGAATGGATATCCGATTCTTCTGTTATCCGTGCGGGCGGTATGACCAAGAGTCGGTCGCATCAGTCAAAGAAGCAGGGTATTTGGGCGCATGTTCCAATGATCCCGGTTCGAACAATGGGAAGTGCGATCCGTATTTGCTGAAACGCACCGAAATTGCACCTCATGATTCCCTCTATGATTTCGAAAAGAAATTGGCGGGCGCTTATGATTGGGTACACAAAACGCTCCATGTCATTCGAGGGCGGCCATGACGAACAGCTTTTCTTCACAAGCCACCTTCCAGCCGCTGTCTTCGAGGGTCATTTTGCTCGTGATGGGATTTATTAGCCTTGCGTATGCTCACATTATTGTTCGCGAAGGGATCACGGCAAAACTGGTCCTGACCTCTGTGGTGTTCTTTAGCGGAATGCTGTTTTTTGTCAGGGGGTTAACCCGCAGTATATTTACGCGCCAGATGCTTTTTTACCTATTGATTACTTACATTCCCTTCAGCAAACAAATCCCTATGGATTTTAACCATGCCATCACAGGTCTGAATGGAACTAATATTTTAGTGCTCTTCTTAACAGGGTTATGGTTCTTTGGAAAAAGACAAGAGGGAGAAAGCAAATGGATTAAGACTTCTCTCGATCGTCCCATATTCATCTTTTTTATCTTGGGACTCATTTCAATTTTTATCGGGACTGGTTATGGACCGGATTATGTCACGGGGGCAACCATTCAATTTTATCGAAAGTGGATGATCCCATTTTTCCTCTATTTTTATGTGGTCAATAATGTCCGAAATAAAGAAACAATTAATAATATTGCGATCGTCATCATGATGGTCACCGTCATTGTGGGATTGATGGCGATTTATGCCTATATGGATGACGATGAGGAGCGAATCGGTGGCATTTTTGATGATCCTAATGTTCTGGCCTCCTTTTTTAATTACTATATGTATCTCATTTTCGGATATTTCTTGCTGCACATGAATCGGATGAAATATTGGCTCTTACTCATTCCCTTCCTCATCTGCTTTCGCGGGGTGATGGTCACTTTTTCACGGGCAGGTTATTTGGCTTTCGGGGTGAGTTTATTCGCCATGACTTATTTGAAAAGTAAGTGGATGCTTTTTTTGCTGTTGATGGCAACCCTATTTGTGTTTATGAACCCTGCTTTTCTACCTGAAGGAATTCGTTATCGCTTGGCACAGACGATTCAAAAGCGCTCGGCTCCCGCTTATACGACCACGGTTCAAGTTGGGAATGATCAAAGGCTTGATGAAAGCGCAAGCGATCGTGTCAAGGTGTGGCGTGCTGCGGAAGCGATGATTCGGGACAATCCTGTCTTCGGGATCGGGTATTATCTGTTCGAGTCAAAAATTTTGCATTATTACCCCGGTCATGAAGCCTACGATCCACACAATCAGTATCTTTTGATCGCATCTGAGATGGGAATTCCTGCCTTGTTGGTTTTTTTGTGGATCATTTGGCTCATCTACCGAAATGCGCGCATTCTTTACAAAAGGACTCAGGATCCTTTTGTGAAGTCGCTTTCCCTTGGTTTCTTGGGTGGTTTGGTCGGGCTTTTGGTGAGCAATATTTATGGTTCACGTTTGAACTATGTTGAAGTGACGAGTTATTTTTGGGTCTTAACAGGATTGCTTGTCCGATTGCGGATGATCGAGGAGCAGGTGTGATTCATGAGTCAGCTTGACGAGTTGAGAAAAAAGGCAAGTGAACTGGTCGACCTTGGACATTCCTTTGCCAAGTCCTATAAACAAAAAACTTTGGAACGGATCAATGAGCTCTTTGGAGCAAAGGACCCGATTTCAAGGCTGAAATTAATTGCGGCCGGAGCCCTCGTTTGCATAGCGGCTGGATTTATTGTCGGTATCGCATTGACGAAGGCCAAATCGGCTTCCGGATTTCAAGGGGAGGGAGCTGGAAGGCTTCCGATCTTGAGAGCTTTTCTCGGGAAAAAATTTGCTTTTACCGGATTGCAACCCGATGGAAGTTTTGTATTTTCTAACTTTGAGAAACCGGAAAACCTCGCGGCTTGGAGTTTCGTTGACGCCCATCTGGTTCCCTCCACTCAGTATGCTTGGGAGGGTTCGTTTTCTGGGAAGTTAACCTTTTCTCGGGGTAAGGAGCTCTCCGCCATCACCATAGATGAATTAGGCCGCGGGAAAGACAATCCATCGGATTGGTCGAAGTACGGTGCCCTGCAATTTTTTGTCTTTCATCCTGGAAATCAGACCGAGCTTTTGACCTTGATGGTCACGGATTTGTGGGGAAAAAGATATGAAGAAAGCATCAGCGTCCCAAAAGGGATTTGGGCAAAAATTGCCCTTCCGATGAACAAAATGGCGTCGGCGATCAACGTTCAGAAGATAAATCAAATCTCAATTTCAAAGCGAGGCGTTACCGAAAGTCTGGATTTCTATATTGACGATTTCCGTCTCGTTCCTTCAACCACTTCGTTTGGAACGTTTACGCGGGAAAATATATTTGATTACGGATTTGCGAAACGAAAACCCGCCTGGTTGATACAAGATCAGCAGATCAATTCAGAGGCGGTACACGTTCCCTTTATCGTTACCAATGAAACGAGCGCTTTCTGTCAACTGTGTCCCGTTGAAGGAGGCATCCCATTTCCAATGGGAGAGCTCCGCGATCCGGACACGATTCGAATCCGAAATCCTTATGGGGAAGAACTTCCCTTTCAAACCCGGGTGCTCGCGCATTGGCCTGATCGGTCGGTGAAGTGGCTGGGGATTCATTTTGAAACCAGTCTGGGGCCTCGTGAGGGAGGCGGTTTCTTTTTAGATTATAGCGACAAGATCCGAAAATTTGACTTTGCGACGACGCTTAAGTCCAAGGAAACCAACGAATCAATCGAAATCGAAACGGGCGTCATGAAGGCCATATTGAACAAAAAGTCATTCTTCCTTTTTGACCAAGTGTTCGTCGATCAAAATGGAAATAATCTGTTTGAACCCGGCGAATTGATGACATCCCGAGCGCTTTTAACACTTCAATTTCGAAATAAGGAATTCCGCGCTGACTTAGATACCAAAACCTACAAATTGGAAATAGAAGAGAAAGGACCTCAGAAATTGGTGCTGAAGGCAAGGAGTTGGTTACAGGCCGGGGATGGCGAACGGTTTGGTCAGTTGGTCGTGCGCTATTATTTTTATTCCGGGAAAAGTTATGTGAAGATTGCACATACCCTGATTTACACAGGTTATCCTGAAAATCGCCAGTATGCGCCTTATCAGATCGCCAATTTATCTGCTAACGAAGCGGTTGAAAGTTTTGGGATTCGGATACCGTTTCAATTCTCAGCATCCGGCGAAGAGCAAGTTTACCTGGGTCTTGCCGAGCAGCATCCTTTT
Organism: Candidatus Omnitrophota bacterium; assembly: GCA_016206945.1. GTDB lineage: Bacteria > Omnitrophota > Omnitrophia > Omnitrophales > Danuiimicrobiaceae > 01-FULL-45-10b. Next base: position 17,388 of record JACQQP010000070.1, read on the forward strand.
CAAATAAAGATGGGGGAGGAGCTTGCAATTGTGCAAAAAGATTACGACTCAGCTGATCTCCGCCGAGACCGAGAAAAGATCCAACTTCCCGATCATTTTGCAGGATGGTTCGACGTATCAAATCTTTCAAACGGGATTGCAGTTTCGCTCCGCCATTTTCGAGAAAATTATCCGAAGGCTTTTTCCATCAACCGTTTGAAAGGTGGAGTGGAAATTGACCTTTGGCCGAAGGAGGCAGGAGTTCTCGATCTTTCCACCACGGAAAAAGCCGTAGGCCCGGATGATTATGGTCGGGGAAGCGCGTTCGGCCTTGCGAAAACTCATGATCTATTGATTTATTTCCACAAGGGTGATCAAGCTCAGTCCAATGCGCTCAACCTTGCCGGTGGATTTTTGGAGCCCCTCTTGATCCGTTCCAATCCCTATTGGGTTGATGCGACGGGAGCGCTCGGAAGGCTCCTTCCAGCCGATCCTAAATATGGAACTCTTGAAAAAATGTTGGAGCGGCTTTTTAATTGGGCCGAGCGGCAACCGCGGAATTTTAAGTGGTATGGGATGCTTGATTTTGGCGACACATTGACTTGGTGGCGCAACGAAGAAGAGGACGGCCAAACCTATCCTGAAATGGGTTGGCATCCGGTTGGAAGGTGGGGATGGTATAACTGCGAAGGCGTTGGGACTCACACGGGAGCGCTACTTCAATTTGCGAGAACCGGTCATTGGAAATATTTTGAATTTGGCGAGAATTTGGCGAAACACATCATGGATATAGATACCGTTCATTACGATACCGTCAAAGAGAAGCGTTTGAAGAACGTGATTAATGAGCGCTATTCGTGGGTAGGTTCCATGCATCGTCATAGCGGAGACCATTGGAGCGGACGGACCGACGAGGCGAGCCACACGAATGTCTTGGGACTCCTCATCTACTATTACCTGACTGGAAACGAAAGAGCCTTCGATGTTGTAAAAGAAGTAGGCGAATATTTTTTGAGGGAGCCTTTTACCTATGTAGATCGGCCCGATCTAGCGCCGAATCGTGCGATGGCCAATGCGCTTTGGGGAGACGTGCTCCTTTATCAAGCGACGTGGGAGGATCGTTATAAAAAGGCTGCTGAAAAAATCATCAAGATTTTCCTAAAAGGCCAGCAGCCGGACGGAAGTTTCCTTGAAAATTACAATGCCCTTACACGTACGTGGGCGGGTGCGAAGCATGAACTGTACATGGGCGGTTATATTGTCGGGGCCTTCATGGCTTATCATGAACTGACTCAGGACGAGGCCGTTAAAGAAATGTTTTTGAAGCTGGTGCGTTACTTGGCCCCGCTGGAATTTACAGGGCCTACAATTCTCCACGGCATTGGCTATGCTTATTTGATCACACAGGACCCATTTTTCATCTATGCTGCGGAGGAGAACTTAAAACGGCTGATGGACCACCAGCAATTTTCACGAGATCCGCTGTTAGACGGTTTGATTTACGATAAGCCCATTTATCACAGGCCAATGGCAATGCTCTCCACCGTCCCGTATGTTTTTGGCGCGCTGGAAGAGCACTTTGCGCGGCAGAATGAGAATCTTCGACCTAAGCCATGAAAACGAAAACTCGGGTTCATTTTATAGTTGGTCTTATTCTTGTCTCAATATTTTTTGGGCGCATGGAGATTTTTTCGAATCAAGAGAAACGGATTTACGTCCTATTTCGGCTGGATGATTATTCAAGCAAAAGTTTAACGGCGTTTGATCTTAAAGTGATTGAATCATTCAAAAAAAGAAATTTGTCGTGCACCTTCGGAGTCATTCCCTTTGACAAGAGCGGAAATACCGCTGGAGTTCCGACTCAAGATCCCCATTTGTTAAGCGCAGAAAAGGCGGCGATTCTTAGGGACGCCGTGAAACAGGGCACCGTGGAAGCCGCAATGCACGGCGTTTTTCACGATCAAGTTGCCCGAGATAAGACATTTGGCGCCGGTGAGTTCCTAACTTTGGATTATGAGCACCAACTCGGAAGGATTTTGGAAGGAAAGAAGTTTCTGGAAAGGATGTTGCGCGAACCTGTGGATATATTTATTCCGCCGTATAATGCGTATGATTCCCATACGATCAAAGCACTCGAGAAAGCGGGATTTTCGATTTTATCCGCCGACGTTTTTGGTCCCGCCGGTCACGATTCTAGACTCAAATTCGTTCCGGAAACAACGAACTTGCTTCGTTTGCGTGAGGCGATTCAAGCGACACGGAAGGGCCGAGAGCCATCTTCTTTGATCACGGTTTTATTTCATTTGTCCGATTTTGAAGAACTCGAACGTCGAGAAGCAAAATTAAGTTATCCAGAGTTTGAAGATCTTCTTTCTTGGGTTTCGGAACAAAAGGATGTTCGCGTGATCGGTTTCAAAGAAGCGGTTCAACTTTTACCCAATTTAGACGCAGAGCGGTTTATGACGTATCAGAAGTTTTTTAGGATTTACGCCACGCTGCCAGAGTTCCTTCGGCCATTTTCTAAAAGTGTTTATTGGTCACAGCCGACTTTGTCTCGTTTCATCGTGGTTGGGTGGACTCTGCTCTTGGCTTTTTATCTCGTCTTGTTTGCGTTTTCTATTTGTGTGGCGCGTTTCCTTGTTTCGGTGCGTTTCATGAATTCGCGAGCGGCACAATTCGGGGCGCAAGTGCTGCTTGTATTGCTTTTGGGCCACATCGTATATGACCGCAATATGGGTCGAATGGACGGTATCGCGTTAGTATTTCTTGCAGGTTTCTGTCTGAGCTTATGGTCACTTCGTCTTCTTAGGAGGCAAAATCGTGAGCATCAACTCTCAAATTGTAGATAGGCTTTCTTGCATTTTTTGCGGCGGAAACGGAAACTTGGAAACGTTGATTCCTTCGAGGATTCTGATGCCAGACGCTGCGAATGTTTTGAGATGCCACAAATGCGGTTTGGTATTTCTCGAGTCGCTTGATTCTCGAGAGGAACTAGATAAGGAAGAAGCAAGTTATTGGGCCAATGAGGAGCAGAAGAGAATCTATTTCCAAGAGACCGTTCAGAAGGTTTTTCTTAAAGAATTTAAAGCTAGACTCGACGTGCTCGAAAAATGGGTCGGGCGCTCAGGTCGTTTGTTAGATGTCGGTTGTGGGGTGGGCCATTTTTTGGCAGTGGCTCGCACGAGAGGATGGAACGCGCGGGGTTTGGACATTTCTCGTGGGGCAAGAGAAGCGGCCGGCGAGGGATATGGCTTGGACGTTCAGGTGAACACACTTGAGAACGCGCATTTTCAGGCCGGAGAATTTGACGTGATTACGCTTTGGGACGTAATCGAGCACATTCGTCGACCCGTCGAAAATTTGAGAGCAGGCAATCGACTGCTTCGAAGGGGCGGAATTATTGCAATGAAAACGCCAAATGAGGCTGGACTTTTTAAGCAAATGGCTTTAACGCTCTATAAGACATTAGGGGATCGAGGCGCATTTCTCTTGAAATATGTTTATTATATTCCCCATTATTTTTCGTATTCCCAGAAAACGATGAATTTATTGTTAGAACGTACCGGCTTTCAAGCCATTCGATATGAAATGGATGAGACCCCTCAGGAATTTGCGCGTGAAAAAATCAATGTCCATTACAACAGTGATCCCAAGCATTCTCTTGTAGCGCGGGCCCTTCCTCTGGCTTCATTTTTGAGCAAGCTGGTTGGAAAAGAAAACAAGATGACCGTTTACGCACGTAAAGTTCGCGAGGCAAGCCATGCATAACGCAGGGCATTTAACCATTTTGAATTACCACGGAGTTGAAAAAGAGAAGGGAGAATATCCATGGCTTGATGTAGAAAGGCCCTATGTTATTTCGCTTAAAACTTTTGAAGAGCAGCTTGATCTCCTTTTGGAGAATGGATTCAAGACCCTGACGATGGGTGAGCTAGAAGATTGGGTGGAGGGAAGATGCGTCTATGCGAAACCAGTCGTCCTTACGTTCGATGATGGCCATATAGGTCATTATCAATATGTAGTAAGTGCTCTGAGCCGCAGACATTTTAAAGGCGCTTTCTTTATTCCAGCAGGTTTGGTGGGGCAGCAGAATCATATGGGTTGGGAGGAGTTGAAAAGTTTGGTCGCAAGCGGATTTGAGGTCGGATCTCATGGAGTCAAGCACATTCCGCTTTCCGATTTATCACACCACGAGTTGTGGAAGGAGCTTGATAAATCCAAGTCGACGCTTGAAAGAGAATTGGGCGTACCCATAAAAGGATTTTCTGTCCCTCGGGGATATTATCAAATTAGAATCCGCGAAGTGGCAATGGAACTTGGATATAAATTTCTTTTCACCTCGCGGTTTGATGTGAATGAACCCGGACATGATCCATGGCGGCTCAATCGAATTGCGGTAAAACGAAATCTATCCAGGGGAGATTTCTTGAGGTTTGTCCACGGGGATTTGGGCTATAAAAGAGTTGTAGAACAGATGAAGGAAGCAGCGAGAAGATTTGTTAAGCCTTCTTTTTATGACGCACTCGCGGATCTGAAGAGGACACTGACTCATGGTTGAGCTTATTTTCTCGTTCCTATTTTGGTTTTCGACAGGGGTGGTCGCTTATACCTATTTTGGGTATCCCGCGTTCCTTTACGTCCTAAGTATTTTTTTGAAGCAGCCCGTTAGAAAAGCGCCGGCTGAACCGTCGGTGAGCGTGATAATTTCCGCATTTAACGAAGAACGAGCCATTGAGCGGAAACTGGTGAATTTGCTTGCGCTGGATTATCCCGAAGAGAAACTTGAAATTTTAGTTGGTTCCGATGGCGCATCCGACCGAACAGATGAAATTGTTTCTAAGTTTCATTCGGCCCGGATCCGGTTCTTTCGCTTTGTGGAGAATTTTGGAAAACCGCACGTTCTGAGTGCACTGGTCCAAGAAGCCGGCGGCGAAATCCTTGTTTTCACTGATGCAAGACAGGAGTTTGATCGGGACACGGTCCGTGCTTTGGTAGCTAATTTTGAAGATTCAAAAGTAGGATGTATTTCTGGAGAGCTTTATTTGAGGATGCCGTCCCAAGGTTCTGGAGCCGTCGCGGGCGGTATGAATGCCTATTGGCGGTACGAGAAATTCCTCCGAAAGAAAGAAAGCGCGATCGGCTCCATGTTGGGAGCAACGGGAGCGGTCTATGCCATTCGGAAAATTTTATTTCCTAAGGCATTGCCCGCGGATATTCTCGTCGATGACATGTATATTCCTTTTGAAGTGATTGCGAAAGGGTATCGCGCCGTTTTTGAGTCAGAGGCGCGCGCCTATGACCAAGTTTCTAAAGAAAGCGCTCAAGAATTTAAACGGAAGGTGAGAACCTTGACGGGTAACTATCAAGTCTTCAAGCATTTCCCGAAACTTTTCATTCCCTTTAAGAGTCCGATCGCTTGGCAGCTTTTTTCGCACAAGTTTTTGCGATTGTTCGTACCTTTTTTTCTGGTACTCGTTTTGATTTCGAATCTATTTTTATTGAAGCAGTCTTTCTACCTTTACTGCCTTGTCCTTCAGATCATCTTTTATGGTTTGGCCACGTATGAGGCTTGGAGAATGAAAAACCATGAGAGAAAGAAAGGGATTGGCTATCTTCCTTATATGTTTTGTCTTCTTAATTATTCGGCCGTTATGGGGTTTCTTTGTTTCATCAGGGGAGAACAACAGGTGACTTGGGAGCGAGCCTATGCGTAGATTAAGTTTCGAGTTTCAAGTTTAGAGTTTTGAGTTATGGCGACTTTAAAACGATTCGAAGATATTGAAGCTTGGAAAAAAGCGAGAGTGCTTACGAAGAAGGTTTATGCTGTTTCAAAAAATGGATCTTTTGCAAAGGATTTTGCTTTGCGTGATCAGATCCGTACAGCCGCAATTTCAATTATGGCTAACATCGCTGAAGGTTTCGAACGAGGAGGAAGCAAAGAATTTATTCAATTCTTATCTATGGCAAAAGCCTCGTCAGCTGAAGTTCGTTCTCATCTTTATGTCACTTTAGATCAGTCGTATTTAGACGAAAGTACATTTCGTGAACTTTACAGCCTTTCAAATGAAATCAATCGAATCATTTCTGGTTTGATGAGCTATTTATCTGATTCTAAAGTGAAAGGTAGAAAGTTTAAATGAATTCAAAACTCAAAACTCAAAACTCAAAACTTTTTTCTCTCCTTGCATGGTCTTCCCTTATTGGATTGTTAACTTATACGTACTATCCCACGTTTGCTTGGATGGTGGATCGGTGGATGGCGCGGGATTCTTATTTTGCGCACGGATTCCTAATTCCCTTAGTTTCCCTATATTGGATTTTTAAGAAGCGAGGGGAACTGGCGTCCTGTGATCGCGTTTCGGAACCGTACGGTCTTATCGTTCTTATCGCAGGCATTCTGATCCAAGTGTTCGCAAACGTATTTCGAATTTATTTCGTATCCGCTTTTTCCTTCGTTATCGTCCTTCTTGGAGGCGTATTATTTTTGTTTGGAAAGAACGTAGCGCGGGCAACGTGGTTTCCTATTGCTTTTCTGTGTTTGATGATCCCTCTGCCGCTTCTCGTGATCTCAGAAGTGACCCTCAAAATGAAATTTTTCGTTTCGGAGATTGCCACTTATTTCCTAAACGCAATAGGACTTCAGACAATTCGCCAGGGAAGTTACATTTATACGCCGAATTCCGTCGTTCTTGTGGGAGATCCGTGTAGTGGCCTTCGGTCGTTTCTGGCTTTTCTCTGTTTGGGTTTCGTCTTCGCTTACGGAAGTCATATCGACATGTGGAAGAAGGCAGTTTTGATTGCGGTCGGGCTTCCTTTGGCGATCGTGTCTAATATCGGGCGGGTGTTTGCCATGGGGCTTTTGGGGGAGCTCTATGGAGTCGGATTTATTTCAACAAAGGTGATCCATGATGGCGGAGGCATCCTCGCTTTCGTCATCGCTTTTTTTTGCTTTATGATGATTCGGCGAAAATTGGAGCGCATTCATGTTCCGAAAATGGGATAAGCGTTTTTTGACGGTTCTGGTTCTGCTGGGAGGTCTTTGTTTTTTTCCGCTTGCTTTGCCCACGTCGCATTCTGTAGACCAAGTCGTGGATCCCCGATTTACGGCAATTCCTTTTCAAATTGGAGATTGGGCGGGTCAGGATACCCCTGTCGATGAATTGACTTATCAAATTCTTGAGACGCGAAACATCCTTTCCCGTTATTATCGAAACTCTAAGGAGGAGACCGTTCATCTTCTGCTTGTGGGTTCTAGTAAAGATCGCCGCGTTGCCCACCCACCGGAGGTATGCTATACGTCTTCGCACTATGCGATTTTAGAGTCAAAAGAGGGCACGCTTGAGATTTCTGGGAATCAGATTCCCATAAAACATTTCGTGGCACAGGATGAGAGAAATCCGAAAGACGAGCAACAAGTCCTTTATCTCTATAAGGTAGGCAAACGCTTTACCACGAATTACTACACCCAGCAGCTTCAATTTGCTTGGGATAGTCTCACGCGTCGGGAAACTCAAGTTCTTTTAATTCGCCTCGCAGGTTCTCGGGGCGGACCCTTCCAGGAATTTCTGTCTCAAATCCTTCCGTATGTTTCCTGAAATCTAGTGCTTCGACTCATTTGATTTTGTGTGTTCGCTCAGCACTGTGGTGAGCGATCCGCCAAGATTTGTGGCGGAAGTCGAACCACTAGCGGTACTTTCGGTAAATCACGTTCAGTTCCCAAATCGCTTTGAGAAAATCATGAGGCCGAAGCTTGGATCCTGCGATGTCATGCCAAATGGGCAGGGGAAATTCATAAATGAGGGCTTCTATATTTGACTGACCCGACTTTTTCTTTGACGCCACATACCGGGCGATGAGCTCGACATCGAAGATCCATCTCGAGTGGAACGGCTCCTTAAAAATTTCCTTTAAGGTATCCGTAACGCGAAACATCTTGGCCCCACATTGCGTATCATAAATGGAAAGCTTAAGGACGGAGCAAACCAGGGTTGCAAAAATGCGTCCCAAATAGTGGCGAATCTCATGACGTTTAATGTCGTGTCCCATCAGTTTGACGCGCGATCCGAGGACCATATCAATTTGAGGTCTTCCTTCCAGCGTAATGAGGAAAGATGGAAGCACTTGTAGAGGAGTTGCCAGATCTGCGTCCCAAAAGGCAATGTATTTGGCATCCGCCTGATCCAGGCTCTTGAGGAACCCGCGCCGTACCGCTTCCGCTTTGCCAAAATTCTGATCTAATTTGAGGACGTCGAATCGGTCAGCACGTTCCCCCCGAAGGGAATCAATCGTGTCGAATGTATGGTCTTTACTACCGTCATCCACAAATAGAAATCGATAATTTTCTTCACGCTTGGCGAAGTCAAGAAATTCCTCTTTCGGAAACCGTTCCGCTTCGTTATAACATGGCACGACCACCAGAACTTTGGAATTTGCCATGACGTTATCTGAGTAGTGAACTTTTGCAAAAATAGATTACTCCTCCCCCTTGATGGGGGAGGATGAAGGTGGGGGTGACCATGTTAAGACTACCCCCCATCCTAACCTTCCCCCACAAGGGGGGAAGGGATCTCACAAGATTCATTTAGTACGTGTATTTTACTTCGCCGAGGAAGAGATGTTTGGGGCGGCCGAACTCGTCATCGTTGGCTCCGAGGTAAAGTTGGATGCCGCCAG
>JACQQP010000075.1 GCA_016206945.1 Candidatus Omnitrophota bacterium
CTCTGGAATCAAGCAAATTTTTGTTCTGACCCAATTTAACTCTGCCTCCCTCAACAACCACATCCACAATACCTATAAGTTCGATTACTTCAGCCGGTCTTCTGTGATTCTACTGGCCGCCGAACAAACGATCTCAAGTGAACGATGGTTTCAAGGTACGGCCGATGCTGTCCGTTGTCATCTGCCTCATTACCATTTGAAACTTCAGGATGAAGTTTTCGTGTTGTCCGGAGATCATCTCTATCGAATGGATTATCAGGAAGTGCTCGCATTTCATCGCCAAAAGAAAGCGGACGTAACGCTTTGTGCGATTTTGGTACCCGAAAAAATGACTCCTGAATTCGGGGTGCTGAAAATGGGGAAGGATTCGAAAATTGACGAGTTTCGTGAAAAGCCGGCTACGGACGAAGATCGGAAAGATTTGGAAGCCGGTGAAAAAGGACATTATTTCGCTTCGATGGGAGTTTATCTTTTTAAGGCTTCTGTTTTGATTGATCTTCTCAAAGGGACCGAAGCCGATTTTGGCAAGGAGCTGATCCCAAGAGCCATTCAGGAGTGCAAGAGTTACGGGTATTTGTTCGATGGTTATTGGCGGGACATCGGCACCATCAAAAGTTATTACAAGGCGAGTTTGGAACTCACAGGACCCTACCCTAAGTTTCGATTTCATTCGCCCAAAGGGAATATCTTTACGCACCCTCGATTTCTGCCGCCCTCTCAAATAATTTCTTCCGAGATTAATAGCTCTCTTGTTTCTGAGGGTTGTGTCTTGCGAGAAGCTGTGATTGAACATTCGATCATTGGTTTGCGGTCTGTGGTCCACAAAAAGGCGAAGATAAACGATTCAGTTGTCATGGGGGCGGATTATTTCGAATTCGAATCCCCAGAACCAAACGAGATTCCGCTTGGGGTAGGTGAGGGAACGACCATTCAAAATGCAATTATTGATAAAAACGCGAGAATCGGTCGGCAAGTCACCATTAAAAACGTAAAAGGAGTTGAACAAGAAGATGGCACCGCTTATTACATTCGTGAGGGAATTGTCATTGTTCCAAAAGACGTGGCGATACCGGATAAGACCGTGATTTAATAGATCTGGAAAGGGTACCGAGTGTTAACATGAATATTCGCAGACGGTATTTTTTGACAGGAAGTGGAATCATTGTTGCGCTTGTTTTATTGGTCTTTTCTGTTCGGTTTGGGCGTGATGTCGGCGCTTTTTCGAATTTGGAAAACGCCAAAGTCAAAGGTCCCCATGGGGCCCCTGTTCAGGTCGTAGTTTACAGTGATTTTCAGTGCCCCGCCTGCAAGAACGCACTTCCAGTACTTCAGGAACTCGAAAACGAGTTTTCTGAGACGATGCAGATTGAATTTCGCCATTATCCATTGGAAAGGCCGCACCGCTGGGCGATGACAGCGGCTACCTTTGCCGAATGCGCCGCCGAACAAGGCAAATTTTGGGAGTATCACGACCGTTTGTACTTGGATCAAGCGACCTGGTCTAATACCGACGACGCCATTTCCTTATTTGCAAGATATAGCCATGAATTGGGTTTGGATAAGGAAAAAATCCAGAAATGTTTAGAGAATCCAGAGACTCTCCAACGAATTCGAAGGGAGCGTTCTACAGGAGTGTGGCAAAAGGTCGAATCAACACCGACCATTTTTATCAATGGTCAACTGATTGTTGGCGGGCTTCAGCTTAAAACGAAAGGCCGAGAGATCGTTCTGGAAGAGCTAAAAAAGCTAGGGAAGGTATAGTTCACTTATGCTCGTGCTTGTTATGAGGTTTTTAGTTGGTGCCGTCTTCATTTATTCGGGATGGGAAAAATTGATGTCGCCCCTTCCCAATTTCATGGCGGTACTTGAGGGCTATCAAATTTTGAAAAGTTCTTTGATTCAGCCAGTGGCATTTATCTTTCCGTGGCTTGAGCTTGTTTTTGGTACCTTTCTCGCCCTTGGCTTTTTAAGCAGGGCAAGTGCATCTGTCCTCGCTGTTTTTTTAGCCACCTTTATCGTTCTTCTCTCCAGAAGTCTTTTGCTTCATTTACCTTTATTGGAGTGCGGTTGTTTTGGTTCAGGGATTAGCTTAACACCCGCTCAGGCAATTATTTTGGACGCAGGTCTTTTGGTTACGTCTTTCATCATCATGGCTCGTAAGTCGCACGTTTTGAGCGTTGATCAAGTCTTGCATAAATGAGACGCCGCCATTTTTCTTTCCTTGTCAAATTGGGATTTGTTTTTATGGTCGCTCTATTTGTCGTTCCGGCAGGTGTTTTGGTCGCTAAGAAGGTTGAGGTCCGGCGCCTTCCCGTATCGATCGAAAATAGTCCAACGGCAGGCAGTCCCCGCGCCTCTGTGACGTTAGTTGAATTTACAGACTTTGAATGTCCTTTTTGCGGGTTTGTGCAATCCACCATACAGAAAATTCGTGCGCAATATCCCGATGAGGTTCGGCTTGTATTTAAGAATTTTCCCCTCCCAGCACACCGGAATGCGCACAGAGCCCACCTGGCCGCCTTGTGCGCTGAGGAGCAGGGTCAATTTTGGGAATATCGCGGTCGCTTATTTCAGAACCAACGTGCGCTCCGAAGGGACGATCTGGTTCGTCACGCGAGTGAACTCAAACTCGATATCGAGTCTTTCACACGATGTCTGGATCAAGAAAAATATGCCCCAAAAATTGAAGCCGATTTTAAAGAAGGACTTGATCTCGGAATCCAGGGAACTCCAGCCTTTTTTGTCAATGACCGTCCGCTTTCTGGAGCACAACCTTTTTCAGCGTTCAAGCGCCTCATTGATGAGGAGTTGAAGGCGGTCTCGTCAGGTTAAGGAGGAATTGGCACCAGCGCTTATCTCCTTGACCCTCGCCCCCGCGCCCTTTATACTTTTTCTTCGATTCTTTTCTTGATTGAACTTTCACGGCCAGGTAGCTCAGTCGGTAGAGCAGAGGACTGAAAATCCTTGTGTCGGCGGTTCAATTCCGTCCCTGGCCAGATTTGCTTTATCGCTCATGAAACAGTGGATCGCAGGCATTGATATTGGCGGTACAAAGATTCGAGTCAGCCTGGGCACTCGAAAGGGCAGGATTATCGCCAAGAAAGTATTTCCCTCTCAGAATAACATAAGTGTAAAAACATCTCTTTCTCGAATCGATCAAGCCATTACCGAACTCTTAACTGAGCGCAGGTTGAATGTTCGTCAGCTGATGGGTATTGGTGTCGCTGTTCCAGGGGCAGTTGATCCTGGTCGCCAGCGGATTGAGAAATCTCCAAATCTTCCTTCATGGGAGAAATTTCCACTGAGGAAGGAACTCATGCGCAGATTTCGAGTGCCCGTGGCGATCGAAAACGACGCCAATGCCGCCGCGCTTGGCGAACGGTATTTTGGCTCGGGACGTGGCATCGATGATTTTTTGTACATGACCATTAGCACCGGCATTGGTTCTGGGATTATTGCTAACGGATTGTTGATACGCGGGGTGGGCGGCACTGCTGGTGAGATAGGACATATGACGCTTGTTCGCAATGGCCTGCGGTGCAATTGTGGCAAAAAAGGTTGTCTTGAAGCGTATTCAAGCGGTACGGCCATCGCTCGTCATGTCAAAAGAGCAATGCAACAAGGAGCAAAGTCCTCTTTTTTCAAAAGAATTCCGTTCTCAAAAATTACAGGTCAGTTAGTGAGCGATGCGGCTCGTGCAGGCGATTCTCTTGCTATTCAAGCGCGGAGGTTGGCAGCCGATTATCTAGGAATGGGGTTGGCCAATGTTATTAATCTCCTCAACCCCAAACGCATCATCTTGGGCGGGGGCGTGATGGAGAATATTCGCCATTTTTGGGCGCCCATGATGAAATCGGTTCGCCGCGAAACTTGGCCAATGGCTTTCAAGACTTGTGAAATCATGAGGTCGCGTTTGGGACAGAATGTCGGCGATTTGGGTGCGATGGCGCTAGTGCTGGAAAGTCAAAAGGGAAAAGGCAAAAGTTAAAAGGTGAATTATAAGTTCCCATTAATTTTGAGTTTTAACTTTTGATTTTTTACTTTTTTGCGCCCGCCTCAACGTAATATGAATTATTATGCGAAGTTGAGACTGGCGCTGATTTCGATTGATAAAAAGAAATAATTAAGGTTATCAGCGCCCGTAGCTTCCGCCACAAAGCGTGGCGAGACCCGTCCGAAACAACGCTTTGTGGACGGACCTCGCCGCGTTGTTTGGCGGGCAATTGGACGGCGGAGCGAAGCGTAGCAGCACCCGACGGCCGAAGGCCGGAGTGGTGTAGAGCGAGCGGCTTCTCCGCCTGAGGCGGATTCGTCCATCGGCGAATCCTCGGTAGCGATGAATTTTTTGCGCCTATAGCTCAGCTGGATAGAGCGAGTGGCTTCGAACCACTAGGTCGCAGGTTCGATCCCTGCTAGGCGCGGGTTTATTTGGAAGGAAGCATATGCGAAAAACCATTTCTCTTGTGCTTATTGCTTTTTTAATGACGAGTTGTGCACATCGGAATCAGTCGATTACCGATGCTTCAAGTGATTCCACCGCAGAGTCTGAACTTGGCGAAGCCATTCATCGCCAAATCCTTCAGACGATGAAGGTGTATCAAGATCAAGAACTGAATGATTATGTCCGTTCTGTCGGCCAGAAGATTGCCGCTCAAGCAGACCGTAAGAATTTACTTTATCGGTTCATCATCCTTGAAGACGACCGAATTTACGCAACCCAAGCGCCGGGCGGCTACGTTTACATCACGACAGGTCTGTTTGGATTTCTCGCCAGTGAAATTGAGCTTGCCGGTATGCTGGCCCATGAAATCGGAATGCTTCAGTATAAAGATCCGAGACTTTCCAAATTGAAAAAGGCACTTAATCTACTCTTGCAAACCGGCAGTTATGTGGGGCCGGCTTTTGGAAGCATCGGCGCACTTTCCGTTCTTGGCCTTGTCCTGGTAGCGGGTGTCACCAGCGGGGAGAAATCGCTTCTGGAGCGCGTGCGGGATGCGGACCGACGCGCCCTGAAGTATCTGGCAGAAGCTGGTTATGATCCGCAAGGTTTAGTCGATCCTTTGCGTCGCATGGATCACCCCGCATTGACATTCCGTCCCTATCTTTATGATTATTTGGAAGCGCATCCCATTTCTCGAAATCGTTTTCGATCGCTCGAAAAAGAATTTCGCAAGCTTTCGCTTGAGAATAAAAGATTCGATTCACGGCGTGACGTTTATTTGGCGATGACGGAATCGGTTCGCGCGGCGCTTCAAAGAAAATAACGATGGATATTAGTGGTTCGACTCAATTGAAATTGGCGGTTGCCAATTTCAATTGTTGCTCACCACAGTGCTGAGCCCCTCGACGTCGCTCGGGGTGGTCCTTCGACAAAAAACGCTCAGGATGGTGAGCGAAAGTCGAACCATGAGCTTGCCGAACCACAAACAC
>JACQQP010000072.1 GCA_016206945.1 Candidatus Omnitrophota bacterium
GTCATCCTGAGCGAGCGAGGGCCTTTGACATTGCTCAGGCCGTAGTCCTGAGTGTAATCGAAGGACGAAGCGAGTCGAAGGATTACCTTAGGAAACCCTTCGGCGCGCCCTGCGGGCTTGCTCAGGGTGAGGGGTCGGGAAATGGTTCGACTTTCGCTCACCATCTGGTTCGACAAGCTCACCACCCTGAGCGAAGTCGAAGGGCTGAGCTTGTCGAAGGACTCCGCGACCCCTCAGTTGGTCTGTCTTAAAAAGCTGAGAGGTACGAATGGTTTGCCGCGTCCCTCTCCCAATGAAAGGAAGGTGGACAAATACGAGCAGATTTAGTAGACTTGATAACCTACCTGTTGGATATTTCTCATCTCTGTAAGATCGGGAAGCAAGGTCGGATTTTATTCATGAAATACAGGCGCTTTCAAAAGTCAGGAATTGCCACATCAGAGATTGGTTTTGGTCTTTGGACGGTCTCGACCGGTTGGTGGGGCACAGTGAATGAAGAAAAAGCGGTTCACCTTCTTCAAAGAGCGTTCGATTACGGGATTATTTTCTACGATACGGCGGATACGTACGGAAATGGATCCGGCGAAACGTTATTGGCGAAGGCCTTCCGCGGAAGGCGCAGCCAGATTACCATCTCGACTAAGTTCGGCTATGACTTTTACCACCATGCGGGCGAGCGGAAGGGCCAACAGGAGATCCCTCAAGATTTTTCACCTAAATACGTTCGATTTGCTTGCGAGGAATCTCTCAAGCGTCTTGAGACCGATCATATCGATTTTTATCAGATTCATAATTCCAAGATGGATGCCGTTACGAACGACGATCTTTTCGCAATGCTGGAGCAATTAAAATCAGAAGGAAAGATTTTAAGTTACGGGGCCGCTCTTGGCCCTGCGATTGGTTGGCGTGAGGAAGGGATCAAGGTGATGCGCGAACGGAAGATCGACGGTCTTCATACGATTTACAACATGCTGGAACAAGATCCAGGGCGCGATTTCTTTCCGATTGCCGAGGAGCATCAAATCGGAATTCTCGTTCGAGTTCCGCATTCATCAGGCATGTTGGAAGGCGTTTATACGAAGGACACGAAATTTGATGAAAAAGACCACAGGTCTCACCGTCCGCGTTCGTGGCTGATTGAAGGGCTTCAAAAGGTAGAGCGCCTCAAATTTTTGACGGAGGAAACGGAAAGAACGATGGGACAAGTGGCACTTAAATTTGTCTTGGCTCAGCCAAGCGTCGTTACGGTACTTCCTAATATTTACAACGAGGATCAGCTTAAAGAATTTGCGACTGCAGTGGATACGCCGGATTTGTCTCAGGATGAACTGCGGCAAATTAGCGGGCTTTATAAGAATAATTTTTATATTGAGATTTCTTCCCCCCTTGTGGGGGAAGAAAAAGATGGGGGGAAAAAACAATTCACCCCCACCTAGCCTCCCCCATTCCGCCAGAGGACGGACCTGCCTCGCCGGCAGGCGGGTCCGCCATCTGTGTGGCGGACAAGGGGGAGGGAGTGAAGAAGGACTTCATAATCTCATGGACGATTTAGACCGTAAGCTTTTAACTGAAATTCAAAGAGATTTCCCGCGCCTGACGGAACCCTTTCCCGCGCTGGGCGAACCGGTGGGAATTTCAGGAGACGAGACCCTTCGGCGAATTAAGAAGCTTAAGGAAGATCAAGTATTAAGGCAAATTTCCGCGATTTTTGATACGAAAAGTTTGGGCTACAAATCAACGCTGGTTGCGATGAAATTTGCAAATGAACAATTGGATCAGGGAGCTGAAATCATTAACCGCCATCCAGGGGTGAGCCACAATTATCGCCGTAATGATGATTTCAATCTTTGGTTTACGGTTGCAGTACCGCCTTATCACTCGCTTGAAGAAACGATTCAGAAGCTGCACGAGCTTTCAGGTGCCTTAAGAACTTTGATTCTTCCAACGCTTAAACTTTTTAAGATCGGCGTGAAGTTGGATCTGACCGGGAGTCATTCAGAAGCGCTTGATTCGAAAGAAGATATTTACGATGAATCGCGGCGGAGGAAAGCGCCGCCTGATTTGACGGAGGAACATATTGAAGCGATTCGCGCACTTCAGGAAGATATTCCTCTCGTGGAACGGCCTTTTGAAGAAGTGGCAAAGAACTCAGGTTTTACAGAAGCGCGGCTTTTTGAGCTTCTTGATTTGTTCGAGACGAAAGGGTATTTCCGCAGATTTGCTGGAATTCTTCATCACCGGAAGGCGGGTTTCAGCGCGAATGCCATGGTGGTTTGGAATATTCCCGAAGAAAAACAGGATGAAGTCGGTGAAAAAATGGCCCGCTTTCCGCAGGTAAGCCACTGTTATAAACGCCCCGTTTTTCCCGATTGGCCGTATTCGCTTTATACGATGATTCACGGCCCAAAGGTTGAAGATTGTGAAAAAGTGGTTCAGAAAATTATTCAGGCGGCAGGTGATTGGCCGCGCAGAAATTTGTACAGTACCAAAGAATACAAAAAAATCAGATTAAAATATTTCACAAAAGAATTAGATGAATGGTGGGAGACGGTAGGGGCGTATTGCAATACGCCCCTACACAACGAAAACAAACCTGTGCCGGCCGTACCTGGTACCGGTGAGGCGACGCATGCTTGAACTTTTTCATTTTGAAGATTGTCCCAATTGCGGGAAGGTAAGAAGAAAGCTAGAGGAACTTGATCTTACTTATATTTCTCATCCTTCGCCGCGCGGAAGCGTGAAGCGGGAATTCCTTGGGCGGTTTGTTCCTGAGCTGCAGTTTCCGCTTCTTGTGGACGTCGAGAAAAATATTTTTATGTTTGACTCAGACGATATTTGTCAGTACTTGGAGAAAACGTATGTCAAATCTAAGTAATGGAACGGAACGCCCCTCACCCTACCCTCTCCCCCCACAGGGGGGAGAGGGAAAAGGCGAGGGGGGAGCAGCCGCTGCTTTAAAGCGCGTTGATCGATCCGCATGGGTTGAAAAACGCAAGGGCGAAGCCAATGTGACTCAAATCCATTATGCTCGGAAGAAAATGATCACAGAAGAAATGGCTTTTGTTGCGGAGCGTGAAGATTTAGACGCCGAACTGATTCGTTCAGAAGTTGCGCGTGGGCGCATGATTATTCCAGCCAATGTCAATCATACAAGTCTTGAACCCATGTGTATTGGCATAGCTTCAAAATGTAAAATTAATGCAAACATTGGAAATTCGGCTGTTACTTCAAATGTGGAACAGGAATTGGAAAAGTTGCACCGCGCGGTTCATCTCGGTTCAGATACGGTCATGGATCTTTCAACAGGCGGCGATCTCGATCTGATTCGGACCGCGTTGATTCAAGCAAGCCCCGTTCCGATTGGCACCGTTCCGATTTACCAAGCGCTTCAAGAAGCCGGCGGTAAAGCAGAGGATCTTTCTATTGAAGTGATGCTTGAGGTTATTGAGCGTCAGGCGAAGCAAGGCGTTGATTACATGACGATCCACGCTGGCGTTCTTCGAGAATACGTCCCGCTCGTTGCCAATAGAATTACAGGAATTGTTTCGCGCGGTGGAGCGATGCTTGCTCAATGGTGTGTGGCCCATCACAAACAGAAT
The DNA here is from genome assembly GCA_016206945.1 of Candidatus Omnitrophota bacterium. Lineage (GTDB taxonomy): Bacteria > Omnitrophota > Omnitrophia > Omnitrophales > Danuiimicrobiaceae > 01-FULL-45-10b. The sequence goes on from JACQQP010000072.1 coordinate 3,600, forward strand.
TTCCTTTACGAACATTTCGATGAAATTTGCGACATTTTCAAAAAATATGATGTTTCGTTTAGTTTAGGCGATGGTTTGCGGCCGGGCTGTCTCGCGGATGCGAGTGATGCCGCACAGTTTGCCGAACTGAAAACTCTTGGAGAATTGACAAAGAAAGCATGGGAACATGATGTCCAAGTGATGATTGAAGGACCTGGACATATTCCCATGGATCAACTGAAGCTTCAGGTCGATAAAGAAATGGAACTTTGTCATGAAGCGCCTTTTTATACACTCGGACCGCTTGTTACTGATTTTGCTCCCGGTTATGATCATATTACTTCAGCCATTGGCGCGGCGATTGTTGGGTGGCATGGTTGCTCCATGCTTTGTTATGTGACGCCGAAGGAGCATCTTGGACTTCCGAATGCCGAAGATGTCAAGCAAGGCGTAATTGCTTACAAGATTGCGGCACATGCGGCTGACATTGCCCGTCATCGAAAGGGAGCTCGCGACCGCGATGATGAACTATCGAAGGCGCGCTTTACTTTTGATTGGAAGAGACAGTTTGAACTTGCTTTAGATCCTGAAACGGCGCGAGCGATGCATGACGAAACACTTCCCCAAGAAGGATTTAAAGAGGCTCCTTTTTGCTCCATGTGCGGACCCAAGTTTTGTTCCATGAGCATTTCGCAGGAATTGACGAGTCTTGGAAAAGAAGCGTTGGCGAAAAAAGAGGAGAAAAGAAAGAAACGGTTGGAGAAAGCGACGCCTTGAACCATTGCTACTCCTTCCCCCTCGATGGGGGAAGGCAGGGATGGGGGTGAAACATCGTTAAGAATACCCGCCACCTTAGTCCTCCCCCATCCGCCAGCGATCGGCGAGATTCGTCCGGACGGATTCCGCCGTCTTTTGGCGAAC
>JACQQP010000080.1 GCA_016206945.1 Candidatus Omnitrophota bacterium
GCTGATTCAGCGCCTTGAAGCAGTTGACTTTACAAAAGTGCGGGCTGAAGCGGAACGTTTTATGATTGATCGCGGCGAGCTAAAACTAATTAATTTGGAATCCATCAAGAGCTTGCTCCGAAACTATGTTTAATTTTCTCATCCCGCGATCCCACCAAATCCGAAAACGCTGGATAACTCAACTTTGCGCTTGAATTTAAAACATTTAAGGGAATACAATACCCAACCGATAATGTAATACCTAAAAATAAGGGGGGAATCGTGAAGGGAAAAATACTTTACGCCATTGCCGTCGTCCTCATCCCGCTTCTTTCATTTTCCAATTATCTCTACGCCGTCGGTTCAGCCGGAATCGAAAACGCATCCTTTAGCGCCGAGTCTCTTGCTCAGGGAAATGCAGTCGTTGCGCAAGCCGAAGAACCTGCCGCGATTTCTTATAACCCTGCCGGAATCATCCATCTTCCCGGTTTACAGATTCAATCCAATACGAGTTTCTTAAGCATCTTAACCACGTTCAAGAGCCGTACGCCTGACACAGTTCCCGGAGAAAAAAGTTCTGCCACTCTTGTTCCGGTTCCAACGGCCTATATGACACTCAATCCGGGGGAATTATTTGACAACCGGGTTGCTTTTGGGATTGGCTCTGATTCTCCTTTTGGCCTTAGTAATAAATATGATGCGGGCCATCCTATTGCGCGCTATGCGGGCTGGAGGAACTGGTTCAAAATGTATACGATTAAACCAGTGGTGGCCGTAAAACTTTTCGATTGGCTTTCAATCGGCGGCGGTCCGATGTGGTATCGGGTTTATGATTGGGGCGGGATTCAAGCTTATCCTAACCGTTTGATTCTGGGAGCCGGAGCTGCAGATGGTCAAGTCCGTCTTAATTTATCAGGACAACATTGGGGTTGGCATATGGGCGTATTGGCAAAGCCTCATAAACAACATCATTTTGGTTTTTATTTCAGAAGTCCTGTTGTGGTTAACACGAGTGGTTTGGCAAAGGTTGAAAGGGGATTAACAGCCGCATTGGCGACGACCGCCAATTTTGAAACAGGAGCCTATGCGAAATATAATTTGCCTTTGAGTTTTACATGGGCTTACGCTTTTAAACCGGTAGAATCGACGACCATTGAATTTGACTTTGGTTACACGAGATGGTCCACATTTGAGCGCCTATTTATCGATCATGATTCTGTGGCTGCTACTACCACCGCCAACAATGATACCATCATTAATGCCATTGGAAGAAACGCCAAAGACTTTCGGGATAGTTTCAATTATCACTTAGGCTTAAACCATCAGCTGACGAAAAATTTAAAAATTATGATGGGAGGTTGGTATTATACCCACGCAGGACCTAATTCTTCTTTTATTCCTGCCATAGCGGATAGTGATCGTTTGGGCGTTGGCGCTGGATTCAATTATAAGATCGGAAAACACATTGTTTTCGGATTTACCTATGTGCCTTCATGGAACATTCCGAGGCGCATCAATAATGATATAGCGGCAACACTTGGTGTTTCAGAAGATGGACGGTATTTTACTTTTATCAACGAATTTACCGCTAGCTTCACCTATCACTGGGATGATCTTTTTACGAAGCTACTCAAAAAGGAAAAGACCGGTCAGGTTCAACCTTCTCCGGCCGAGCTGGTAGCGTAGTTCGCGTCTCTTGTATCTCATTTCAATTTAACCACAAGATGTCGTAGTTTCCTCTAACCGACCTCGTCAGTCATTACTCTTCGGTTGCAATCAACAGTTCAAAGGCTATATTATTTAATATAGAAATAGACCGTTAACTGCGCAAACTGCGCAAAAAAGGAGCGTCATCAGCGTATTTTTCGCTCAGACCTAAATGACAAAACTCTTAACACCAGAAGAATTAAGCAAGCTGTTACGAATTCCCAAAAGATCGGTCTATAAATTCGCCCAGGAAGGGTACATTCCTGGAGGCTTTCGCGTTGGGAGACATTGGCGTTTTAAACAAGAAGTCATCGAGAATTGGATTTCAGAACAAGGGACGGCGCGACCCTTGAACACCAAAAAGTAGAAGAAAAAGCAAAGTCTTGTTAGGCACTCTTAATTAACGTGAAACTGATAGGGGAAAGATGGCAGAGACTATGGATTCACAACCGTTTGAGATAGAGGTTAACGTTTTCAAACTCATCCGTGCAAAACGGTGGGTTGTTTTGCGGATGATCTCGAAGGTTCAAGACTTTCCAAAGTTTATGCCCAACGTCGTCACGAGCCGCGTCCTCGAGACGACGGATGAAGGGGCGGTCACTGAGTGGCATGTGGTGTTTGATGGGATCCCCATCCACTGGGTCGAGGAAGACACCTATGATTTTTCGAATTTTACACTTTCCTTCAAGGCCAAGGCGGGTGATTTAAAAGCGTTTGAGGGAAAGTGGGTTCTCAAGCAGAACCCTAACGGCACAGAAGTTCACGTATCGGTTCGTGCCGCGATCGGAATTCCCCAACTTGAAACACTCCTCGCCGTTCAGGTTCATAGCGCGCTCAAGAAGAATTTTCAGATGATGTTGGATTCGATGGAAGAACGGGTGATCGCGAGCCGCTACGCCAGCTTCAAACGAGGGGAACGCAAAGATATCTTGGGCTTTGGGATCATTGGACATCCTTATAATCTGAATCATTTAATCCGGTATTTGAAGTTGTTGAAGCCCGATTTACATCCCGTGTCGAAGGATTTTTTGGCGAAGCTTTATGAACGGGTTCCTTCTTATAAGATGTATGACATTCAGGAATTTAAGTCAGCCACGGGGAAGAAAACGCGCGGCTGCTTTATTGTGAGCACCTTCGTTCCCGATATGCTTTCATTAGGGCTAGACAAGGTTTTCGAAAAAGTGGTTGAGGCATGCCGTGTCGCCGAACGGAACGAAGTCGGGATCGTTTCCTTAGGTGGATTTACTTCGATTGCCGGTGAAAAATTTGGAAAACAGATTTCAGAAGCGGTCAATGTCCCTGTGACTACGGGCAACACTTATACGGTTGCGATGGCCATTGAGGGAGTCAAAAAGGCGTGTCAACTCATGGACATCAATCTTGCAGAGTCAACCGTAACGATTATTGGAGGTACCGGCGACATCGGCAGCGCCTGCGCCAGGATCTTAGCGGATCTGGCGAAGCGGGTGATCGTGACGGGTCGGACTCCTGAGAATCTCAAGTGGATTCAGGTTCAACTCCAGCGGATCGGGAGTGCCAAAATCGAAACCTCTTTGGATAATAACCAAGCGGCATCGGAGGCGGATGTCGTCATTGCCTGTGCGAGCTCGACGCAATCGATCATTGATATCCATCGAATCAAGAGCGGCGCGGTTGTCTGCGATATCGGTTACCCAAAAAATATCTCTTATCTTGAGGAGACGCGCAATGACATTCTCGTTTTCTCAGGCGGTCTTGCCGAGTTGCCTCAGGAAATCAATTTGGGTTTCGACATTGGGTTGCCTTCAACCAAGGTGATCTACGGGTGTTTTGCCGAGGCAATCATTCTTGATCTTGGAGAACACTATGAATCCTATAGCTTCGGCAAGGGCAACATAACGAAAACAGGTGTTGAGATGATTCACAAACTAGGTGAGCAGCACGGTTTTAAGGTAGCTCCCTTTTATTGGGGCAACCGCTTGATTACGGAAAAACAGATCGGAGAAATCTTGAAGAATAAGAGGTTAACGCCCGTCAAATAGCATCATGTCCTTTCTGAGTGCCTACGATTATGTCCTAAATCCATTTGCGGTTCCCGTTCTGGTGGTGTCGACCCTCCTTGCACTCATCAGCATTTTTGTTTTGAGCCAAAATCCGAAGTCACCCACCAACCTTAGTTTTTTCCTGATTTGCTTGAGCAGCTGTGTTTGGCTCTACAGCATATCGCTCGTCTATTGCAGCCGGTATGAATCATTGGCTCTTCATTGGTATAAGTACTTTACGTTCTTTGGCGTTGCTTTCATTGCTCCGAGCATTTATTTCTTTTCTGTGGCTTGGGTAGGTTTGTTGAGAGAAAGAAAAGGACTGATCTTTTTAGGTTATCTGGGAGCGTTGGCTTTTTACATTTCTTCTGCGCTCACGGATTACGGCATTCTTGGGGTCAGGAAATATTTTTGGGGTTTTTACCCGATTTATGGGCCGATTGCAACGGCCTTTCTAGCGTTCTTTGTTTTTTATTACACGATGGGGCTTTGGACTTTTGCGATCGGCCGGTCTCGGGAAACCCGTCTTCAGTTTCGAAAGCAATATGATTACTTGATCGTTGCTTACCTGATTACGTTTTTTGGAGCTTCGGATTTCATTCCTAAATTTACTTCCATTTCTCTTTATCCCTTTGGGTACATTACGGTTCTCTTGTGGCTTTTGATCGTTGCTTATTCGATTATCCGCTACAAACTCATGGACATCGAGACCGTCATCCACAAGACCTTAATGTGGGCCGCTCTTTCTTCTCTCGTATTTTTGCCGCTAGGCCTGGCAATCTATTATTTCAAGGACTTATTCTTGTA
>JACQQP010000071.1 GCA_016206945.1 Candidatus Omnitrophota bacterium
AACCTGATTTTGAAAAGACCGGGATAAAAAATGCGGCCGCGGATGAGTGCTTTGATAAATAGATGATTAAACATCAGATTTCTAAGCCAAACAGAAAGCCGATCTTTCCAGGAACGAGCGGAACATGGGGTAAACACTAATACATGCTTGGCCACTCCCACTTGGATGGGCCAGCGTTTCAGCTTTCGGCTCACTTCATGGATCGCGTCATAAGCTAAAACATGACCTTTAAGTAAATGGCCAATCACTTGCAAAGCTTTTTCGTAAGACTTTTCCCCCGGCGGCCATTCTCCCGCTAAATAACTTTTAAAAACATACGCAACGGGTTCATTTAAAGTCACCCAATATTGCACTCCTTCTCCGATTGCTTCGACTGCTTTCTGAATGTAACGGGCAAAAATCTCTGGCGTTTCTTTGGCAAGCCATCCTCCCTTCCGAGCAAGCCAAAGAGGAAGCGTAAAATGGTGAAGAGTAATTATGGGTTCTAAACCATTTGATTTAAGAGATTGAATGACCTCGCGGTAATGGGAAAGCGCCTCCTCGCTAAACTTTCCTTCTTCCGGTTCAATCCGGCTCCACTCAAGTGAAAAGCGATGTGCATTATGGTGAAGAGATTTTGCTAAAGAGAAATCTTCCCGAAAGCGGTTCCAGTGATCACACGCCTTCCCCGCCCGCTCCTTGACCTTTCCATTCTGTTCCCATTCCCACCAATCGTTATTCACGTTGTTTCCTTCTACTTGATGAGACGAAGTGGCCGCACCCCATAGAAAATATTTAGGAAATCTGAATGTTGTTTCCATTTTTGTTTTTATTCACTTATCCTCGTCCAAACAGTTTTCCGGCATTTGAAAATAGGTTTCAATGCCTTGAATCGTCTTTTCAGCGTCCTCACCGCAAACTTCGATGCGAAGTTTGGAATTCCAGGAAGCCCCTAGAACCAAAAGCCCCAAAATACTCTTTCCATCCACAACAAGTTCGCCTTTTACGATCCGAATAGCAGAACGGAATTGCTGAGCAAAATAAATAAAACGTGTGGCAACTCTCGCATGTAACCCCAGACGGCATGGCATCGTTATTTCCATCGCCAAAACTTTTCTTGCTTGCGCCGACACAGCCTCCATGATCCACCTCCCTCGCGTTTTCCGCTAAAACGGAATCTTAATCTGTTCTCCGCAGTAAGGACAAATAATGACTCTGTACCTTCCTGTGGAATCTTCCACGATCCGCTCTTTAAGAACCGATTTCGGAGCTTGACTGAACCCAGCACAACCACTTATGAGGATCAGTGCAACGAAAATTAGAGCGATGCTTTGTAATCTAAGCATAACGGATTAACCTCTTCGCCAATTTTGGAAACCAGCCGCTAAACAACTTCTTCCTATAATATTGATCGCAGGCGCGTTTGACCGCTTGAGAAAGCGTTGGGTACACATGAATCATCTGAGAAATTTTTGTGATCGGAAGCTTTGCCTTCATGGCCAAAACGAACTCATGCAGCAACTCGCCTGCGTTTGGCCCGAGAAGATGAGCTCCCAAAATTTGATTTTTCTTATTGCAAACAAGCTTAATGAGTCCATGTCCTTCGCCTTCAATGATGGCTCGATCTACTTCATCAAATTGAAATTTGAATACCTGAACGTTTTTTTCTCCGTATTCTTTTTTCGCCTCAGCTTCAGTCATCCCCACGCGCCCAAGTTCGGGGTCGGTAAAAGTGACCCATGGTACAACTCGGTAATCGGCTTTTCGGTTCATGAAGGGGAAAAGTGCGTTTGAAATCACAATTCCAGCTTGATATTCCGCGACATGCGTAAAAGGGTAAAGGCCGGTGACATCACCTGCGGCAAAGATGTGTTTTTGGGTCGTTCTAAGATCAGGCCCAACTTTAATTCCTTTTCGCTCATCATATTCCACGCCGATCAGTTTCAAATTAAGTCCGTCTACATTAGGAACACGGCCGATGGAAATCATCAGTTCTTCGGCTTCAAAATGCTTAAGCCCCTCGCCTGAACATTGGGCGACGACAACCTTTTTTCCTTTCTCATTTTTCTGAATTTCTTTTACCTCGGTACAGGTATGGATTTCGATCCCTTCCGCCTTAAGAATTTTTTCAAGTTCATTTGCCAATTCTTCCTCTTCCCGAGGAAGAATTTGCCCCATCTTTTCGATAACGGTTACCTTTGCACCAAGCCGCCCAAACACCTGAGCAAATTCAAGGCCAATAGGGCCTGCTCCTAAAATCACAATGGACTCGGGTAAGTGAGTAAGCTGGAGGGCTGTCATATTGGTTAAAGCGCCGGCTTCCTTGAGTCCTGGAATCGGTAAAAGAATTGGACGTGAGCCTGTGGCGATCAAAAACTTTCGCCCTTCGAGCCTTTTGCCGTTTACTTCAAACGTGTGAGGAGCTGTAAAATGGCCGCTTCCAAATACCACTTCAACACCCATCTTCTGAAATCGTTGGGGCGCATCGTTTCGTCCGATTCTTTCTTGAACTTTTCGCATGGCTTGCATCACATTTGGAAAATCAATCCGTGCATTGTCTGCACGAAGTCCAAACTCAGGAAGCCGCTTGAGAAGTGATGTGAC
>JACQQP010000002.1 GCA_016206945.1 Candidatus Omnitrophota bacterium
GTAGTCGGGATTGCGCCTTGCGTTGAGAATATGCCGAGCGGAAGCGCTCAGCGGCCGGGAGACATCATTAAGTTTTATAACGGAAAGTCGGCCGAGGTCATTAACACCGATGCCGAAGGAAGACTCATCTTGGCGGACGCCCTCGCTTACGCCGAAAAGTTCAAGCCGAAAGTGCTGATCGATCTCGCTACTCTAACGGGAGCATGTGCAGTCACATTTGCTGACAAGGCCATCGGCCTTATGGGAACAGATCCCGCGCTGGTAGATAAGATCAAGAAAGCAGGTGAAGTGACTGGCGAGCGCGCGTGGGAACTTCCGCTTTGGGAGGAATATTTCGACATCATTAAGGGTCATCACTCCGACATCATGAATGCCGGTTCCGGATATGGCGGAACGATTACCGCCGCGATGTTTCTTAAAGAATTCGTGCCGATCAAATCCTGGGCACACCTCGATATTGCTGGCACTGCATGGGTTGATTCCGACAAACCTTACAATTCACGGGGTGCTACCGGTGTTGGTGTGAGACTTGTCCTCGAATTTTTGAAAAACTGGAAGTAAAACAAAGGGGGTCTACCCATTTTTCATGACTTTAGAGATTCCCTTCGTTCGCTCCTTAGAAGTGTCAAGAAGCGTGATATTTTAGCCCTTGGAAGAACTATCTCCATCCTTGAAGATAATCTCCCCCTGAAATCAAACCTTTTACGTTACCTTAAATCTAGGAAGAATGACCGAGTCCGTGGTTATGCCGTTGGAATTACCGGTTCAGCAGGTTCTGGGAAGAGCACGCTCATTACAGCACTTGCCAAGGTGATGAGGCGCAATAGAAAAAGCGTGGCCATTATTGCTGTTGATCCCACGAGCCCAAAAACGGGAGGCGCTTTTTTGGGGGATCGCGTCCGAATGCAGGAATTGGCTGAAGATCCAGGTGTTTTTATTCGGAGTATGGCGAGCCGCGGCGCCCGGGGCGGAATCGCCCGAGCGACCAAGGATGTAGCCCGGCTTCTTCTGAAAGCAGGATATGATTTTATTTTGATCGAAACCGTTGGCGCGGGGCAGCTTGATTTTGAAGTGACGAAAATTGCCGATTTGACTTTACTGGTGCTTACGCCTGAAGCGGGTGATGAGATGCAACTGATGAAGGCAGGTCTTCGGGAACTGGCCGACGCCTTTATTGTCAACAAAGCGGATCGGCCAGGCGCTCAAAAAATGGAAGATTTTTTAAAGCAAGCCATCGGTACCAGTTCTGACCGACGAGCGGTACCAGTTCCGTTACGGGACAGGTTTGATTCTAAACGTTCTAATAAAAACCTGTCCCTGCCTTGCCGGCAGGCAGGCCGGCCGGAACTGGTACCGTTTAAAACTGTCCCGCCCGTTTTTAGAACCATTGCAGAGCAGAGAAAAGGAATTGAGAATGTTTATCGGTTCATCCTGAGGAAGTATGAAGAAAGATAAAATTTGTTACTTGCCATCCGATGTCAGTGGTCTACGCTACGCTCGCGATCTCGCTCGTCCTGGCCAATTTCCGTTCACGCGCGGGATTTACCCGAATATGTATGCCGGCAAGCTTTGGACCATGCGGGAGTTTTCTGGTTTTGGACTTGCGCGCGATACCAACAAGCGGTTTCACTTTCTATTAAATTCTGGCCAGACGGGTCTTTCCGTTGCCTTCGATCTCCCAACGCTTATGGGATTCGATTCGGATCATCCTAAAGCGGTGGGCGAAGTGGGGCTTGGAGGTGTTGCGATTGATTCGCTCGAAGATATCGAGGAACTCTTCAATGGAATTCCGCTTGCCAAGGTTTCAACCTCCATGACAATCAATGCCCCCGCCGCCATTATTTTTGCGATGTATCTTGCTTGTGCACGAAAACAGAGAGCAAAACTGGCTCAATTGAACGGAACGATTCAAAATGACATTTTGAAAGAGTATATGGCGCAGAAAGAATGGATTTTTCCGCCGCGTCCTTCGCTCAGGCTCATTGTGGATACGGTGCGATTTGCGACTCGATACGTTCCAAAATGGAATGCGATATCGATCAGCGGCTATCATATTCGGGAGGCGGGTTCAACCGCGGTTCAGGAACTTGCTTTTACGCTTGCAAACGGTTTTACCTATGTGGAAGAAATATTGAGGGCGGGTTTAAAAATCGATCGATTTGCTCCAAGACTTTCTTTTTTCTTTAATGCCCATCAAAACTTTTTTGAGGAGATCGCTAAATTCCGTGCCGCGCGGAGAATTTGGGCGCGCCATTTGCGTTACCGTTATCAAGCGCGCGATCCAAAATCTTGGCGGATGCGTTTTCACGTGCAGACCGCAGGTTGTAGTTTGATGGCCCAGCAGCCCGAAAATAACATCGCACGCACCGCTTATGAAGCATTGTCTGCCGTACTAGGCGGTGCTCAAAGTCTGCACACGAATGGTTATGATGAGCCCCTTTGTCTTCCGACGCATGAGTCGGCGCAAATTGCCTTGAGAACGCAGCAGATTCTCGCGCATGAACTCGGTCTGAAAGAAGCAGTTGATCCATTAGGCGGGTCCTATTATATGGAACGCTTGACGAATCAGATGGAAGAGATGGCGGAAAGCTATTTTCGGAAAATTCGTTCTCTGGGTGGAGTATTGAAAGGACTTGAGGAAAATTTCTTTCAGCGTGAGATTGCGAATGCTGCCTATCAATATCAAAAAGAGGTCGAAGCCAAAGAGCGAATCATCGTTGGCGTGAATGAATATGTGAACAAGGAAGAGTTGTGGAGAGTTCCGATTTTTAAAATTGATCCCAGGCGCGAACGCGAGCAAAAAGTGAGATTGAAACGGTTGAGGAAAAGGCGTAGTTCAAATCGGGTCCGGAAATCACTGGATCAACTGAAACGCAAGGCGGCAACGGAAGAGAATTTGATGCCTCATATTTTGGATTCTGTTGAAGCCTATGCCACAATCGGCGAAATTGTGGATTCATTAAAGGAGGTTTTTGGTGAGTACCAGGAGCCGCCGAGCGCACTCTAACTATCCTCTCCTCCCCCTTGAGGGGGGAGGATTAAGGTGGGGGTGCTCGAATGTTTTTCTTTGTCTGACCCCCCATCCTAGCCTTCCCCCACAAGGGGGGAAGGGAGAATGCGGATTATGAAGCGCATCCGGGTACTCCTAGCTAAAGCGGGACTTGATGGCCACGACCGCGGGGTAAAGGTGATTGCCCGCGCCCTTCGGGATGCGGGAATGGAAGTGATCTATACAGGTCTTCGCCAGAGTGTCAATGCGATTGTGCGGAGCGCCGTTCAAGAAGATGTGGATGTGGTTGCGGTGAGTATTTTGTCGGGTGCTCACATGACTTTATTCCCAAAAATCTGGAAAGGCCTGAAACGATATGGCAAAAGAGACGTCTTATTAACAGGCGGCGGAATTATCCCTCGTCAGGATCAGGAGCGTTTGGCGAAACTTGGGATTGGGAGAATGTTCGGTCCTGGCGATTCGACGCAGGAAATTGTTCGGTATATTCACAAAAACAAAAACAGAAGGTGACAGTCACCTTTTGGTTTATAGAAAACCAAAGATGACTGTCTGGTTATGCAAAGAGCCGCAGGAGTTGGGCGGTGAGGATTCCCGCATAATTTCCAATCGCGTTTCCGAAAATGGCAAGAATTAAGGCAACCGAAACAAGTTTAGGATCGTACGTGGATGCGACAATCGGAGCTGATACGATCCCCCCTAAATTTGCTTGAGATGCGGCAGCGAATAACCCGATGGGAATTCTGAGAGCGCGTGCGTAAACTAAAAATAAAGCTCCTTGAATCGTCATCCAGACGAAAGCAACTAAAAGGAAAAGCGGAGCCAAAAGAACCGCCAATAAATTTGCTTTAGCGCCTGTGGAAGCCAATACAAAGTAAAAAAGGAAGTACCCCACTTGATTGGCGTTTTTTTCTTCCGCCTCCGCCATGGGCGTCAGTGAAAGCAGGAGTCCTGCCGTCGTAATAATAATGATGACCCACGTCGCTTGATTGATCGCCATGCCGATTTCCGGCATTTGTTTTCCGGCCCAAGTACAAGCGGTGCCCACACCAAACCCAACGATTAAAAGCTTCGGTAGAGATGAAGCTAGTTTTTGATTTTGTTTCTTTCGATTTTTGCCCTCCCGACGCAGCACCTCTTCCAGTTGCCGCCGCTCCGCATGCATGAAGCGGTCGATTTTTTCCTGACTTCCGGAAAGGATCATCAGCGTTGTCATCCAAACATATACCATTGTGATATCGGAAATAAAAAGAGGTGTGAATAATTGATCTGAAAGACCCGTAGCTTGCTTGACTGCCAGTTGATTTGCGGTTCCGCCAATCCAGCTGGCCATCAATGTCCCGATTGCTTTCCAACTTTCGGGCCCAATTAGATTTTTAAATATGAAGAAGACCATTAAACCGCCAATGAAAACAGCCAATGATGAGCCGAACATGGCAAGCGCAGCGTATCTGCCGATTCTCTTAAGGCTTTTTAAATCGGTGATCATGAGTAACAGGATCAGAGAGGCAGGCAGCACATAAGTGGAAATCCAATCGTACACCGGCGATTTGATCGGCAGGATGCCAGCGGTTGTCAGAAGCGTGGGCGGAATATAACACAAAACCGGCGTGGGCAGGAAACGCATCACGTTCGAAGTCTTAAATTGAATGGCCCACCAATTCGCACTCAGGACAACAGCAAGCAAGATTAAAATAATAAAAAGAGGTTCTTGGATCATCCCATCACCTGCCTGTCTCGCCCCGTTAGGGCGAGCGCATGTTGTGCGGAAAGAACGCGTCTGTCTGTAGACTCAACGCGTTCTTTCCAGGCAGGTGATGGGATCATTTCTCGCCGAACCAATCAATCTTATCTTGGATTCGCCGGCTCAGCTTTTTCTTTTCTCGAGGACGGGAATAAATTTTTTTGCTTTTTTCGACGCGGGTTTTGGGATTGATTCGCCAGGTGTGGCGCGGTTTCGGTTTGGATTTTTTTTTGTTCACAGAATCGCACCGTCATTGCGAGCGACCGCCGGTTGGTTAAGCGGCGGACGGCCGCTTGGTCTTCCGGTGCCGGACGGTCGGTCCGGCGAAGGGAGCGAAGCAATCACGTGGGCTCGGGAC
>JACQQP010000073.1 GCA_016206945.1 Candidatus Omnitrophota bacterium
ATTCCGATTTCAACCACGCACGGTCTTACGGGAGCTTTGGTCGGAGTCGGATTTATAGCAAGTGGAACAGAACTTGGATTCAATGCGTTGGGGAAATACTTCCTCATACCGCTAATCGTCAGTCCTTTTATGGCTCTGGTTCTAACCACGGTGATTTATTTTGTGATGCATCAAACGAGACAAGTGCTTGGCATTACGCGGAAAAGCTGCCTTTGTATTGGAAAGAAGATAATTCCTCTGACGGATTTGGGTTTGGAAAATGGACACATTCTCACCAGCGCAGAAATTAAATTGCCTGAGATATTTGTTGGAAGTGAGGAAAGCTGCCAAGCCAAAGCAATTGAGATTTACGAAGGGAACATGTTTGGCGTAAGCGCTCAATCGGTTCTTGATTTCCTACATTTTCTGAGTGCGGGAGCTGTAAGTTTTGCCAGGGGATTGAATGATACGCCAAAGATCGTTGCTCTTCTTGTGGCTTCAAGCGCGCTTGGTCTCGGTTGGAATGTTGGATTCGTTGCTTTGGCAATGGCGGTTGGCGGGATTCTAAGCGCTCGGAGAGTTGCGGAAACGCTTTCTCACAAGATCACTTATATGAATCATGGACAGGGATTCACGGCCAACTTGGTGACGGCCGTTCTTGTGATCTTTGCTTCAAACTTGGGAATGCCAGTGTCAACAACTCATGTCTCCTGCGGGGCGTTATTTGGAATTGGGCTTGTGAATGGAAAGGCAAGATGGAATGTCATTGGCGGTATTATTTCAGCTTGGGTTTTAACGTTGCCTGTTTCTGCAGTTTTAGCCGGTGGTTTTTATTGGATATTTCAATGAATTCTTTTGAACAGAAAATACAATCCGTCGGTTGTCAATTAACCAAAGGGCCAATAGAAGTTCTTCAGGTGAATCTTGGAAAGCTTTGCAATCTCGCATGTGTTCATTGCCACGTGGAAGCGGGGCCGACGAAAACGCGGGAAAATATGAACCGCGAAACGGCAGAAGCCGTTGTCCGTTTTATGGGTCGATTGAAAGTAAGGGCGTATTGCAATACGCCCCTGCGTCTTGATCTCACCGGCGGAGCGCCTGAACTGAATCCGAGTTTCAGGTATTTGGTTGTGGAAGCGCGGAAACGCGACATTCACGTAATTGACCGTTGTAATTTAACCGTGCTCTTTGTGCCCGGCCAAGAAGATTTGGCCGAGTTTCTTGCCTCTCGCAAAGTTGAAATCATCGCTTCTTTACCTTGTTACTTGAAAGAAAACGTGGACAAACAAAGAGGGAAAGGCGTGTTTGATGAATCCATCAAAGCCCTGCAAATGTTAAATGGATTGGGATATGGTAAGAAACCGGTACCAGGTACGGCCGGCCCGCCTGCCCGCCTGCCGGCGAGGCAGGCCGGCGAGGCAGGGACAGGTTTTTCAAACCTGTCCCGTAACGTACCTGGTACCGTTGACGATTTTGAGCAAAAGGGCAAGCACGGGGGCCCGCCCCTACAATTGAACCTGGTTTACAATCCGGTTGGCCCGCATCTGCCTCCCAATCAGGAAGACCTTGAAAAAGATTACAAAGAAAGACTCAGGGAAGATTGGGGAATTGAGTTTAATAAGCTTTACGCCATTACCAATATGCCGATTACCCGATACGCGAAATATCTTAAAGCATTTAACCAGTACGAAACTTATACTCAACTTTTGATCAACAGTTTCAATCCCGCCACTTTGGACGGTCTTATGTGCCGGAACACCTTAAGCGTTTCATGGGACGGAAGATTATATGATTGCGATTTCAATCAAGCGCTTGGAATGCCCATTCGACAAGCTCAGGGCAATGGTGAGCGAAGTCGAACCATGCAAATGCGAAATGGAAAGCCGATGACGATCTTTGATTTACTGTTTACCGGTACCAGGTACGGCCGGGACAGGTTCTGCAACCTGCTTTTCATGAACCTGTCCCGTAACGTACCTGGTACCGGCCTCGAAGGCCGGCGAATTGAAACTGGCAATCACTGTTTTGGTTGTACAGCCGGAGCAGGCTCAAGTTGTCAGGGGACTTTGAAATGACATCGAGCGTGTCAGTGATCGTTCCAACCTATAATGAAGAGTCGGTAATTCATTCAACTTTGGAGGATCTCTTCTCACGACATCATCCAAATCAAGTCATTGTTGTGGACGGAGGATCAAACGATCGAACGGTAGAATTAGTACTCGGCTTTTCCAAAATGAGCCAAACTGCCTCCCCCTTTCCGCCACAAGGCGTTGGCGGATCCGTCCAAAATCGCGCCTTGCGGACAGATCCGCCGCGATTTTTGGCGGAGATGGGGGAGGATAGAGGTGGGGGTGAAAACATCAGACAATCCCCCCATCCTAGCCTTCCCCCACACAGCGAAGCAGTGCCGCGGCGCAGCGTACGCTGCGTCCGCAGGCAAGGGGGGAAGGAATCTGTAGGACAAATAGTACCTGGTACCGTTACGATTACGGTTCTTCATTCGATCAAAGGCCGAGCATTCCAAATGAATGTTGGCGCTCGTCATGCAACTGGTGATGTTCTTCTTTTTCTGCATGCAGATACACGACTGCCTGACAATGGATTGGAGCAAATCAAGGAAGTCATCGGTCAAGGCGCACGTGCGGGCCGCTTTCGAATGAAGTTTGACAATCGCAAGCGGCTCCTTCGATTGTATGAGACTTATACGCGATTCCATTTTTTTTCTTACGGGGATCAGGGATTTTTCGTTGCGAGAGAGCTTTTTGAGAAATTGGGTGGTTTTGATGAGACAGTACCGTTTGAAGATATTGACTTTTACCAGCGGTTGCGCCGGATGACAAAGCCCGTGATTATTCAAGATCCAGTTGTGACATCGGCGCGGCGGTTTACGC
>JACQQP010000074.1 GCA_016206945.1 Candidatus Omnitrophota bacterium
GGCAGATTCGCCTTACGGACGAATCCGCCTCAGGCGGACAAGGGGGAGAGGATAAAGCCGCCGAAGGCGAGCCTCGCCAAAGGCGGGGTGAGGGGGCGAAGTCCGATTACGAGTTGATTTGCGAGATTGAGCTTCGAGCGCTTCAAAAAGGAATCTTTAAGGACCGCGCTTATTGGCTCAAAAGCTTTCCGGAGTCCGAGCATTTTAGGGAAATTGCTCGTTTCGAAGATGAGTTTCTTAAGCTCGAGAGCGTTCGGGATTTCGCGGAATGGGTAAAACGTGTCATGTGGCACTTCGGCTTACTTCATTTTCCTGATTCAGCTGATGAACGTGTGCGACGCGACCGCGAAAGCGCGAAGCGGATTCTTTTACTTTTGGAGGAGATGAGACGGAAAAGAGGAATAGAACCGTCATTGCGAAGCAGCCGATTATCAGTTTCCTCCCCCCTTGTTCGCCAAAGTGCGGCGGAATCCGTCCCGCCGAAGGCGAGGCTCGCCAAACGCGGCCGGACGAATCTCGCCGATTGCTGGCGGACGGGGGAGGATGAAGGTGGGGGGTTAAGTAATTCATTTACCCCCCCATCCCTGCCTTCCCCCGCCAGCGGCGAGGCTCGCCGAAGGCGGCCCACAGGGGGGGAAGGGGATATGCAATCGTTGCCTCGCAATGACATCGCAGTTTTATTTGCCCGCGAATTTCTTGCGCTTATGGAAGTCGATCTTTATTCCATGCACAGCCGCGATAAAAATAAGGTCCAAATTTATAACGTTTCACTGGCGCGTCAGAAAGAATACAAGGTCGTTTTCCTTGCGGGACTCCTCGAGAAACAATTTCCGATTCAAATCAAAGAAGACCCCATTTTGTCCGACGCCGAGAGGCGTGTTCTTAATGAAAGAGGAGAAATTTTAAAGGAGCGCCTCCCGCGGCAGGCTTTTGAGCGTTATCTTTTCTATCTTGCGGTAACCCGCGCGCGTGAACATTTAATTTTGAGTTATCCGCGCTTTAATCTGGAGGGGAAAGAAGCGCTCCCTTCATTTTATGTGGAGGAGGTTGGCGCAGTTTTTGAAGATGGAATTCCTGTTAGGAGGCAGTTCATTACGGAAGTCCTTCCCTCATGGGATGATATCGCTACTAGAGAAGAGGCTGAAGAATTAGTCGTAAAAACGATTTGGTCTATTCCCCTCACCCCATCCCTCTCCCCAGAGGGGAGAGGGGAGGCCGCCGCAGGCGAGCCTCGCCAAGGGCGGGGTGAGGGGAGAGCTCCAGAAGCTCATATGGCCTTCGCTCTTTACAACTATTTAGTTCAACGCGATGACTTCCGCTCGTTTTTGGCGCGTCTTCTCAAACCTGTTCAAGGAGTGATTACCGATGAACGAATCAAGCCGCATTTTCTTCCAGGAAAAGGAATGTGGAGCGCGACCTTCCTTGAAGAATATGCAGAATGTCCTTACCGATTTTTTTCCAACCGCGTTCTTCAATTGGAAAGTCAGGCGGAAGGAATCGACATCAAGCGGCGCGGTGTGATTTTACATGATGTGCTTGAAGATTTTTTTAGGTGGATAGAGGATCGAAAGAAGAAAGTCAGTTTTGATGAAGCCGTAGAGCACGCAACACGAAGGTTTCATGAACTCTGGCAGGAGGAGCCTTTGACAGGAGATCGTTATTACAAATTGGAGCTTGAGCGAAAAAGGATGCAGGAGATGATTGTCCAAATCATCAAAATGGAATTGGTGGAGAAAAAACCTCCGATCGCTGGGCTTCGGCCTCGGTATTTTGAGTACGAGTTTCGCGATCTCGTGTTGGAGGGGAAACGGCGCCAGATGAATTTCCGCGGAAAAATTGATCGGATCGATGTAGATCCGCATGAGCGGTTTGCGCTTGTGATTGATTATAAGACGGGAAAACCCTTTAAGCTTGATTCATTGGAAAACGGAACTTCACTTCAACTTCCCATTTATTTGATTGCCGTGCGCAAGAAACTTGGACTCAAACCTTTAGGAGGCCATCTCTATTCGCTTTCGAGAGCTGCTTCGGCTGGTTTTCATCACAAGGAAAATTTGAAGGAAGCAGGCGTTTCCACGAGGAAGCGGAATCACTTTTCGGAAAAAGAATTTGATGAAATCCTGAAGCGCTCGGTCCAGTTTGCGGAACGGTTTACGGAGGAAATTGAACGGACCGAAATTCCTGTACGCCCCCGCGATTGTGTCAGCTATTGCCCTTATTCTTCCCTCTGCCGCATTGAGAAATGGCGCCTGGAACACCTTTACCGCGAAATTGAGAAGGAAGATCGCGAAGCGATCTATCAAAAGTGAAGTCATTACTTGTTAGAGATGCGGAGAAAGAAAATAGGTTTGAGAAACATCCGAAGAGAAATATCGTTCTTATTTTATTGGTTTCTTGCGCTTTGATGACGGTCTTTGCAGAGTACGCTTTACACCTGAAGAATCAAAGGTCTTTCCGCCCTGGGATCTATCGATATATCAGGTTAAAGGAGCATAGACCGCTCGCATTACAGCGCGCACCGATTCCCCGCTCAGTTTTAGAAGATTCGGATAGTCTCAAAC
>JACQQP010000076.1 GCA_016206945.1 Candidatus Omnitrophota bacterium
AACCTCCCAGGGTGGATACCATGTACCCAAGCAGTACACCCATATCCTAGAAGACGATTGCACGTTCACGTTTTGTAGGGTATGCTTTGTCAACACCATCGCGGCAAACAATAGGCAGTTGATTGGCTTTACAGCTAACACTTAGAAAAGACAATTGCTATGGTAAAAGAGCGTGCGGGTTTTACGTTGATTGAACTTCTGGTTGTCGTGATCATTCTTGGTGTCCTCGTGTCGCTTGTGGTCCCGCGCTTGGCAGGACGGACGGAGGAGGCAAGGAGACAAGCGGCCAAAGCGGATATCGAAGGCGGCATTGCGCTCGCACTCGATCTTTATGAGGCGGATATCGGAAAGTATCCATCCAGTTTGGAGGACTTGCTTCGTAATCCAGGCGAAGATGAGTGGCGCGGGCCTTATCTGAAGAAAGGGCTTCCCAAAGATCCCTGGGGTCAGCCGTACATCTATCATGTTCCCGGCGCTTACAATCAGGAAACTTATGATTTATTTTCCGCGAGTTCCGATAAACAAGAAGGTACGCAAGATGATATTGTCAATTGGCAGACCACATGATGCGTCCTGAGCGGCTCAAGAAAAAGGTTGCGGAACTAATTATTTTTGTCAATAATACGAGCCAATCTGAAACGTGACCCATGCGGCAAGTGGAAGGGGCGGCGGGTTTTGTATTCTTGATTTTGACAGGTTTTGTAGCCCTCTATACTGTGTTTGAAGTGGTCCAGTTTTCCTTTGCCTTGCGTGCAGATTCAGCACGGATAAAGCCAATCGACCTTAAAGGTTTCCAAATGATTCAGCTGGAGCCTCTTGAAAAATACCAGCAGGAATTTTCCACCCATGCTCTATTCTATCAACCCAAGACCACTGATCCCATCCAACGGGTTGCCCCTCTCGATGAGATGCTCAAACCGTATGTTTTGAGCGGAATTGTTCAGGGAGTAGAGCCCGAGGCATTGATTCAAAATACGTTGACCAGACAAACGCACTTTGTCCAAGAGGAAGAGCAGTTTGATCAATTTACCTTGGTGAAGATCAAGGAACACAGTGTGGTGGTCGAATATAATGGTGAGCAAAAGGAGCTTCAACTCAATTATGTTTAAAGGAGGCAAGGCGATGAAACCGAAAGTGGAGAAGATGACGGCCTGTTTTCTTGCACTGTTCTTGGCTTTTTTCTCGACCCCAATCACCCTCAAGGCGGAAGAACCTCCAACTCCGGAACCCTCCAACTCTGAAGATCGCCGAGATTCCTTTGATCCGGCAGCTCTGGCCATGAATTCACAAGTTCCAATCGAACCCACCGGACCAAGAATCACCCTGGAACTTAAAGGGGTCGACGTCTTGGATGTTCTTAAGATTCTGGCCCAGCGCTCCGACTTAAATATCGTGGCCGGGAAAGCCGTCCAAGGGCAGGTGACGATCTACCTGAGGGATGTTTTGATTCGCGAAGCCTTAAACACGATCCTCTCGTCGCTCAACCTGGCTTATGAAGAGGAAGAGAGCATCTTGAAAGTCATGACCGACAAGGAATATGAACTTCTTCACGGCAGACCCTTCAGAGACCGCCGAAGGACGAAGGCCTTTAAAATGAGACACACGGATCCAAAAGCAGTCCAGCAGGTGATCCAACAACTGAAGGGACCGACGGGAAAGATCATTCTCGATGATCGCACCAATACCTTGATTGTTTCTGATGTTCCTGAGGTTCTCAAGGAAATCGCCCATGCCATCAGAGAATTGGATGAACCTTTAGTGACAAGATTATTTAGACTCCGGTACGGAGCAGTGGCAGATGTTGAGCCGCAGCTGCAAGCGTATGTGACCCCAGAAGTTGGAATTCTCAAAGTGGATAAGCGGAGCAATCAAATTTCAGTAACGGACCGAAAGGAAAAAGTGGAAAGGCTGGGTCAGATCATTCAAGCTTTTGATGTGAGACCGCCTCAAGTATTGATTGAGGCCCAAGTCGTAGAAGTCGCGCTTTTCGACGCCTTTCGTTATGGGATTGATTGGGCTTATGTGCGCAATGAGATAGCAGGCGACCAGTTTAACAATGTCAATTTTCAGCCCGCCTTTGATCTTTCGGCACCAGGTTCTGATGTGGGAAGCGGTACGCTGAGCACCTTTACGGTGGGCAGCACTCGCTTTACGAAAGGTCTAAGGGACACGGTCATTTCAATTCTGCAGAATATTGGGAAAACCAATACGCTTTCCGCGCCGCGGCTTACGGTTCTTAATAATGAAGAAGCGAAATTGGTCGATGCGACACGCCAGCCTTATGTGACATCGACCACAAGTCAGAGTACAAATGCACCTAATGTGACCGCAGATCAAGTTCAATTTATTGATGTTGGTGTTACACTCACCGTGGTTCCGACGATTTCGGATAACGATACGCTTGTTTTAAAACTGAAGCCCGAGGTCAGTGCCAGCAGTAGCAATTTCACTTATAACACAGCTTCGGCAGAGGTGAGCACAGCGTTCTCACGAACCATCCCAATTGTTTCCACGCAGACGCTTGAGACGACCGTGATTGTCAAAAGCGGAGAAACGCTCATTATAGGCGGGCTCATCAAAGACAAGGAGTCCAAAACCTTGAGGAAATTACCGCTTTTTGGAGATATTCCTTGGATTGGCTCTCTTTTTCGAAGTGAAACCGTTGACTTTAGGAAAACGGAGCTCGTTGTTTTTCTTACGCCCTATCTCATTTCAGGTGACGTGAGCACTGCCGAGCATGACAAATTTCTAACTTCGGAGGGACAACTCATTGATTTTGACAAAGCTGGCGGTTTTGATTATGCACTTGGTCAGAAACACTCTCAAGGACCCTTTCGCCTGGACAATCGCCCTTATTGGCGTGTCGATGAATCCGCCTTCCCACGCTATTTACCGCCCGGTGATGTGTACACGCGCGCAGAACCCTATCAAGGAAAAGCCAATGAGTTTGAAGGTCTTATGGAGGGCAAGATTCTTCCAGAGCCTCATCTCCTGCGAAAAGCCTATGAGGAAGATTTGAACTATCGAGGGTATCAAATTCTGGGCGCCTCAGGTTTGACTCAGGAGCTTAAGGGAAAGTTTGAACTTGCCCTTCTGGTGAGGAGAGACGGCGTTCTCGAAGACCTTTCTTTTATTGGTAAAGGCGACGTCAAAAACCGCAAGCTCAGGCGACGTGTGCTTCAGACGCTTCGTTCGGCAAGCCCGTTTCCAGAATTTCAGAAAGGTCTTGACACGGAAAAGGAACTTTTCTACCTCAGGTTTCATTTTTTGGGAGAACCGACGTTGGTAGAACAGGTGAGCCAAGCTTCTGAAACAACCGCTCATGAGTCTTTTCGCCGGTCTGAAGAGATCGCCTAAGAAAGCTCGAGGCGGTTTTCGAGCCCCGTTCGTTTCCGGCCGTTTTTTATTGTTCGGGGCATCTGTTCCCCCCCAAGTCTTATCGGATTTTTTTGATCATCTTGCCACGCTGCTTGCTTCTGGAATTCCGCTCCTTCAAGCGCTCGAATTTACGAAAAATGCGACGCGAAATAAGCGGCTGACTCAAGCCATCGGCTCCCTTTCAGATAAGATTCGGTCTGGAGCGCATTTCTCAGATGCGATGGGTGAACATCCGGAGGTTTTTGATCACATCGTGCTGGGAATGGTCCGGGCTGCGGAAGCAAGCGGACACATGGAAACGATTTGCCAAGAGCTCGCACGTTCCTTTGCTCAGCGTGCTGAAGTGAGAAACCGCCTCACCCAAGCGCTTGCTTATCCATCGCTGGTTGCTGTTGCGGGCGCTCTGACGGTTTGCGTTCTGTTAATCTTTGTGGTGCCAAAACTGACTGCGGTTTTTGAATTGTGGGAGACTCCGCTTCCCCTTATCACGAGAATCCTTTTGAGTATTTCCACTTTTTTAAGCCGTGGCGGGTTCCTCATCCTACTCTTGGTTTTTGTGGGCTTGATTCTCGCTTTGAGATTTACGGATCCGAAGTTGAGACGGCGCATCAGTTTCAGTATTGTGACACGGGTTCCGTTCCTCAAGGATCTTTTCTTCCTTAAAGATTTCGTTCATTTAACCCGTACGTGGGGGATGCTTTTGAGAAGTGGGGTTCCTTTAATCGCTGCCATTCGGTCCAGTAAAGATGTCTTGTGGAATCTTGAAATCAGGGAAGAAATGAACCAACTTCAGGAAAAGATGATTCGCGGGGGCCGTTTTGAGGAAGCCATTCGCGGATCCGTCTGGTTTCCTGAGATGGCTCAAAACATCCTTTCGGTCGGCTCGACCACCGGGACGCTTGTCCAATCCTTTGAGAAAGTCGCTTTTTTTTATGAGAAGGAACTGGACCGAAAAATGAGACTGATGGCAACTTTTTTGGAGCCCCTGCTTATTTTAACCATAGGTCTCGTGGTGGGAT
>JACQQP010000087.1 GCA_016206945.1 Candidatus Omnitrophota bacterium
GCGTAGCTCAGCGGCTTAGAGCACTCGCTTTGGGAGCGAGGGGTCGGAGGTTCAAATCCTCTCGCCCCGAGAAGTACAGTACAGTACATTGGATTTGAACCGCGCGTTTCCCGAAGGGACTCCGCAGGAGCCCTGAGGAATCCTCGCAGGGCACCTGCGAGGGCAAATCGCGCCGCCCCGACCAATTTTTCGATTTGGCCAAACATGAAAAATTGATCGGGCGAAGATTTTTAACTAAGTTGAGGCCTAAAAGGTTTAGCGACTCAGGCCGCGCGCGGGGCGAATTCAGCATTTGCAAATGGATTTAAGTCATGCTAAATTTTTAGCTGAAGCTGGTCGAAAATTAATTCCATGATAGACATCCAATCGCTCACTATGCTTTATGGCAGTGTCGTGGCTTTGGATCACGTTTCTTTTCAAGTCCAGGCGGGGGAAATTCTAGGCCTTGTGGGCCCCAATGGCGCCGGGAAGACCACGGCCATGCGCATTCTCACTACTTTTCTTTACCCCAGCGCAGGAACCGCCAAAATTGATAATCTGGATATTCTCGAACATCCCCTTGAGGTTCGTAAACGCATCGGTTATCTTCCGGAAACGGCTCCCCTTTACTTGGATATGCAAGTGGAGGAATATTTGCAATTTGTGGCCCATGCCCGGGACGTGAGTGGGAAAAACTTTTCGAACCGATTGCATTGGGTCAGGGATGCCTGCGGTCTTAAACCGGTGTGGAAACATCCGATATCTGAAATCTCAAAGGGCTTTCGTCAGCGGGTAGGACTCGCACAAGCGCTCATTCATGATCCGAAGGTATTAATTTTGGATGAACCCACTTCTGGGCTTGATCCCCTTCAGATTATCGGAATTCGAGATTTGATTAAGAGTCTGGCGAAGAAAAAGACCATTATTTTTTCTACGCATATTTTACAGGAGGTCGAAACGATTGCAGACCGCATTGTCATTATCAATGAAGGAAGAATCGTTTCACAGGGGACTCTCGAGGCGTTGGCTCAAGAGGTACGTATCAAAGGGGAAGGTAAGCCTGATTTAACCCTGGAAGATATTTTTATCGCGCTCTTAACCGCGAAAAAAGAAAAATCAAAAGAACCGATTAAAACCGTCTGATGAACCCGCGACATTTAGGAACCATCTTTTGGCGCGAATTCTTTGCTTATTTCAACTCTGCAATTGCCTATATTTTTATCATCGTCTTTGTCCTTCTAAGCGGCGGGCTTTATATGATGCAGTTTTTTATCTATGCCCGCGCTGATATGCGGCCTTTCTTCAGCACCCTCCCGTTTCTTCTGGCTATCTTCTTGCCTGCGGTGACCATGCGTTTGTGGTCGGAAGAAAAGAAGGGGAATACGTTGGAGCTTCTTCTTACTTTTCCGATGGGTACCCATGTGCTCGTAATCGGAAAATATTTTGCCAGCCTTCTTTTTTATTTTGTGGCCCTTGCTGGAACGCTTGTGATTCCCATCATGCTTCAGTTTCTTGGCCAACCCGATCTGGGAGCTATTTGGGGCGCTTATTTTGGGTCTGTTTTGTTGGGCGCTTTTTTCCTGGCGATTGGCATCTTTGTCTCCGGCCTCTGCCGCGATCAGATCGTTGCTCTTATTTTGGGCATGATGGTTTGTTTCAGTATTTTATTAATCGGTAGTGAGGTCGTAGCCGCTTCTATCGATGGGTGGCTGCCCGGCTTTGGAAGTCTTTTAAGGAATTCCATCGGTGCCGCCAGACATTACGATTCATTTGCAAAAGGAATCATGGATAATCGAGATATCCTGTATTTTGCCCTTGGGACGGCTATTTTTTTAATTCTGAACGGGTTTTGGATGGATGGCAGAATGCGCCCCAAGGCCAACGCAACTTTTACGACCGCAGTGGTTATTTCGGCCGGCATTTTTTTCATGTCGAATTGGCTTTTTGCCGGTCTTCCCATGGGAAGATTTGATCTGAGCGAGGGACACATTTATACCATTTCCCCGGCAACGAAGAAAATTTTGAGCGAACTCAAAGCGCCAATCAGCGCCAAACTTTATATTTCTCCGACGGAAAAAATGCCTACCGCTATGAAAACGCTGGAGCAAGACATTCAAGACAAACTCGACGAGTTTCGGATTGCGTCGGGAGGAAATTTCCAATACAAAATTTTTCATCTTGAAGCGGTCAAAGCCGAAGGAGCGGGGGCGGATTCGCTGGAACAACAAATTTCGGAAAAGGGTATCCGGCCCTTCCAAGTCCAATCAATTCAAGCCGATGAGTTAGGCGTGCATCTCGTCTATTCAGGAATCGGTTTGGCCTATAAAGAAAAGCCCGAACAAATCATTCCTCGCATCACGCCCGATAATATTTATGATTTGGAATACTTGCTGGCTTCGCGAATCTACCGGATGAATTTGACACAAGTGCCCAAAATTGCTTTGGTCGCACCTCAAGAGGAAAAGGAAATTGAACCACAACTTCAGGCTCTTTTGACTCAACTGGGCGGGGAGAAGCCCGAAGCCTATCGGGAGGATAATTACGAACTACTCCCCATGGCGCTTAACTATGAAGGCTATGAAGTTTCAAGAATCGAGCTGAGTGAGCAGGAACCGATTCCGAATGACATCAAGACGCTCATCGTCGTGGAACCGCTTGAGTTCAATGATCGGCAGAAATATGAGGTAAACCGTTTTTTGCACGGCGGAGGATCCGTGTTTTTGGCCGTGCAAAATTACGTGTACCAGTACAAGGCAAGCGCGGGCCAGCTTGAGATTGAACCGGTGGAGAAAAAGCCCAACATCAATCCGCTGATCAGCCAGTGGGGTTTTGAAGTGGATGAGCGGATTCTTGTGGATCAACAGCATGACGTTGTCAATTTAAGCGGGGGAGCCCGGCTCGGGCCCTTTGAATTGTCTGTCCCTGTAAAAGTGCCCATTCAAATTTTGATCCCGCCTTCGGGGATGAATCCGAACGTTTCAATTACCTCACGCCTCTCAACGCTTTTTTATCTTTGGGGAACGTCCCTGAAACTGAATGAAGCGAAAATCAAAACTCAAAATCTAAAGGTCGAAACGCTTTTGAAGTCAAGCGAGGAGTCGTGGACGGTGCCGTTTCAATCTGGTTCCCTTCTTCCGGCCAATCTCCAGCCCAAGACGGACAGTCCCCGAGGGCCGCTGCCGCTTGCGATCATGGCTCAAGGGCAGTTTGCGGATGCCTATCAAGGAAAAACAGTTCCGCCATGGCCGCAACCGGATGCCGCCCTCGAAGCGAAAAGTGTTGAAGAAGCGCCTCCTGGATCGGTAACCCCCGCTCCCGGGAAATTCATTTTGATCGGTGCGAGCGCTCTGTTTCAAAAAAACCTGTTTCGAAGCGGAGGGCATTTAAATTTTTTCCTCAATTGTGTCGATGCGGTGACGTTGGGGGATGAGCTCATTGGAATTCGTTCCAAACAACCCATTGATCGATCGATTGGGCGAATTTCGACAGCAGCCAAAGTGGGTTGGAGATTTTTCGTCACTTTAGGGGTGCCGATTTTGATGGCTGCGGTTGGCGCCTTTCGTGTGTTCTTAAGAAGACAGTCGAAGCAAAGTTATTTGAAAGCGCTCGCCTTGGCGACTGAGTAGGATGAAAACAAGACACATTTTTATTCTCGCCATCGTTCTGGTACTTCTCATCGCAGGTGTTGTGTTTCAACAACTTCAGAAACCTGCCGAACTGACCACTGAAGAATACGCTCCACTTGACCTTTCCTTTGATAGCGCCCAAGTCGCTAAATTACAAATTGGCAAAGGAAGCGGAGACACTGACAACCCCTTTTTTTTATTTGCCGTGATCAAAAGCGATCCGGGACCAGCATGGAGCATCCCGGATTTTTCGGGCGCCCGAGCGGACCAAAATAAAATCGATCAATTTCTGAAGGAAATTCGCGAAGCCAAGGGGGAGCTCAGGGCCAATGACCCATCCCTATTTTCGGATTTTGCGGTCGATAAGGATCAGGCGTTTCAAGTCATTTTGTCCGATAAAGATTGGAAGAGCTTGCTTACGTTTTATATTGGAGCGAAAAGAGCCGGTGCCAGCGGACTTTTTGTGCGGCAGGAAGGATCGAACACAGTTTACATGACCCATGCCAATTTGCTGGGTTTGATGGGATTTTATGGAGATACGGAGACCGAAAAGCCAGCCATGGATTACTGGGCCGCGCTGGATCTCGTGAAACCTGAGGACGCAGGAAAAGTTGAGAGGCTCAAGACCACACGCATGAACGGCAGGGAGATTGCGGCCGCCAGCGTCACGCGCGAGGCAGATCCGGCTGACAACACAAAGAAAAGATGGAAGTATCTTCGAGCGGACCTTCCTTTCGCACTGGATGCCGAAAAGGTGAGACAGTTTCTAAGTTCGATTCCCAATTGGAAGGCTTCTAAGGCGCTCGATCCAAAAGCCAAAGATTATGGGTTCGCAAAACCACATTGGCAGATGAAGCTCGGTCTTGAAGGAGGAGAGGAAATTGTATTGACTGCCGGTGCCGAAGATGAAGAGAGCAATGCCGTTTATATGCAAGTTTCTCGTGAGCCGGTGGTGTTTCAGTTGCCCCGTTACTATTTTCAGAATTTTGATATTGATGACAGTAAATTTTTTGTGGACAATCCGCTTTCCATCGAGCCCGAAAAAACAGTGAAGCTCATCGTGCATGCCGACGCCAATGAGTTCAGCTTAACCCCTAAAGAGAAAAAATGGGATTCGCTTGTGGGCTATTTGAACGATTTGAAAACATTAACGGTCACAAAACTCCTCTTTAGTTCCGAAGATCAGAAAAAGGTCAAGGCCCAAGGCCGCCATTGGCTTGAAATTCAAATGGAAGGAGCTTCACCTGTTCTCTTAGATATCGGGAACATGATCTCTGAACAAACCAAGGAATATGCTGCTCGAAAGCGGGATGGGACCGAGCCCTTTGCCATTCCCGAATTCGTTTTTAAAAGATTCTTTGAGAATCTCGACCGCCTGGCCGAGCCCAAGTCCAATACTTCCTAGTGCTTCGACTCATTTGATTTTGTGTGTTCGTAGTTCGGCAGGCTCACCACCCCGAGCGAAGTCGAGGGGCTCAGCACTGTGGTGAGCGACAATTGAAATTGGCAACGGTTCGACTTCGCTCACCGTCTGGTTCGACAAGCTCACCACCCTGAGCGAAGTCGAAGGGCTGAGCTTGTCGAAGGACTGCCAATTTCAATTGAGTCGAACCACTAGTTTTACTGTCTGAGTTAGGATCAAATCATTGCGAAATGACCTCTCCGCAATTCCTTCCCCCCTTGTGGGGGAAGGTTAGGATGGGGGGATAAGGTGATGTGTTCACCCCCACCTCTATCCTCCCCCATCGAGGGGGAGGA
>JACQQP010000092.1 GCA_016206945.1 Candidatus Omnitrophota bacterium
GAAATGGTGGAAATCGCCCGATTGATCGACCAAACCTTAAGGGCACCTGAGGATGAAAAAAATCTTGAGAGGGTGAGAAAAGAAGTTTCAATGCTCACCCAAAGATTTCCTCTTTACCCAGAGCTTTTGGAGAATCATGTATGATCCCACCACCTGCTTGCAAAGAGTGCGCTGATATGGATAATAATAAGAATCAGCGCACTCTTTCATCCTTAAGAAAGGATCTCGCCGCTTATAAGCGGCGAGACAAGCAGGTGGTGGGATGAAATGTCCCTATTGTAAAGCTGAAGATGACAAAGTGGTAGATTCACGAGCGTCCAATGATGGTTGTGTGATTCGGCGCAGGCGCGAGTGTACCAAGTGTAATCGCCGGTATACGACTTACGAGCGCGTGGAAGAGGTTCCGCTTTTTGTGATTAAGAAAGATCAGAGGCGTGAAATTTATGACCGGAAGAAAGTGCTTGCGGGAATTCACCGTGCTTGTGAGAAACGTCCCGTTCCGGCTGAAGCTCAGGAAGCGATTGTGAACGAACTTGAAAAAATGCTTGAAGAGAAGTATGAAAAAGAAGCACCAAGTACGGTCATCGGCGAATTTGTGATGGAGCGTCTCGCCAAAATTGACCAAGTGGCCTACGTCCGCTTTGCTTCGGTATACCGCCAATTTAAAGATATCTCCCACTTTATGAAGGAGCTTAAAACGCTCCTCGCCAAGAGTTAAGGGGGTAAAGATCATTCCATTTGAGCCGATAACAGAAAACGGCCGGTTTTTGCGGTGAATTGGAAGGAGAACCTGTATGGTTCATCATATGAGACGGGGGGCGATCAGCGGCGCTTTGGTCGCTTTATTGATTATTTTGAGTCAGCCCTTTCACCCGATCCAAGGACTTATTCCCGAGCTTACCGCTTTCTTAGTCACGATGCCGCTTTGGATTGCGGCGGTCGCGTTTAAAAGCAGCCTGACCCCTATCCTTGAAGGCGGAGCAGTGCTTGTCTATGCGGTGCTCGTGGGAGGCCTCTTGGGGGTTGCTTTTGGGCTGAAGCGGCTTTGGGGATGGCTATTTTTGTTGACGCTTGTGATTCATCATTATATGATTTATGACTTGCTCGGCCGCCAAATGGGTGAAGTCATTCAGTCAGTCCTGAATTATTTCGGTTAACCGCAAGATTTTTCTTTTTTTTAGGTGGAATAGGGGACAGGTACTGGACTCACGACAAGTACCTGTCCCCTATTCGTACAAAGATTTTCCACCGTGCGTCCAAAGAAAGCACCTTCTTTTTTTCTCTTACTGTCTTCTCTTTTGATTTTACTCGCCTGCTGTGTTCATTTGGGATCGGCCCCTGCCTTTGGAGAAATGGAGGAAGCGCGCAAGGAGATGGTCCGCTTTCAAATTGAATCGCGCGGCGTTCAGAATCCGCACGTCCTTCGAGCGATGCGCAAAGTGGAGCGCCACAGATTCGTCCCTTTGAGTATGCGTCCCTTTGCTTATGTTGATCATCCGCTCCCAATTGGGGAAGACCAGACCATTTCACAACCTTATATTGTTGCTCTGATGACGGAACTCCTGGCCGCTCGCCCAAATGATCGGGTTTTGGAAATCGGAACAGGTTCGGGTTATCAAGCGGCTGTTTTGGCTGAAGTTGCGAACGAAGTTTATACGATTGAAATTATCCCATCGCTTGCCGAAAGCGCCGGGAAACGATTAGAAGAGCTGGGATACAAGAACGTTTTCGTCCGTGCCGGCGACGGCTACCTGGGCTGGCCTGAGAAGGCTCCATTTGATGGGATCCTGGTAACGGCTGCGCCCGATGATATTCCGAAGCCTTTACTGGATCAATTGAAGGTAGGCGGGCGAATGGTGATTCCCATAGGCAATTATCCCGATCAAACTCTTTATTTGATTCGAAAGGCAGAAAAAGGTTTTGAAAAACAGGAAATAATTCCCGTTCGATTTGTACCTATGACCGGAGCGGTGCAAGAGGGAAATGAGATTGAATCGGCAAGTAGTATTAGGTAAAATTAAGCACTTGAGTTTGGCACTTTTTCCCTCTCCCTTTTGGGGAGAGGGTTGGGGTGAGGGGTGAATCATCAGGATTTACCCCCTCATCCTAACCTTCTCCCCCCAAGGGGGAGAAGGGATATCTGAGAAATGTGCCAAACTCGAGTTAAGCACTTATTATGGTCAATATACTCGGTATTTCCTGTTTTTACCACGATTCAGCCGCTTGCCTTGTCCAAGACGGCGAAATCATCGCCGCGGCCCAAGAGGAGCGCTTTACGCGCAAGAAACATGATTTTGAGTTTCCAAAGCATGCTATTGATTTTTGTCTCAAAGAAGGCGGCCTCACCACTCAGGACCTTGATTTTGTAGCCTTTTATGAAAAGCCCTTTCTTAAGTTCGAGCGCATTCTCGAAACGTACCTCGCGTACGCTCCGAGGGGATTTAATTCGTTTGTCCGCGCGATCCCTCTTTGGATCAAGCACCGCCTTTGGATCCCAGATTTGATTCAAAAAGAGTTGGGCTGTGAGCCAAAGATGATCTTTCCAGAGCATCATGAATCGCACGCTGCTTCCGCTTTTTTCCCATCCCCCTTTGAACGGGCAGCCATTTTAACGGCGGATGGCGTGGGCGAATGGACCACAGCGAGCTTCGGCCGAGGAGCGGGAAATCATTTTGAACTCGATTCAGAAATCCACTTTCCCCATTCGCTGGGCCTTCTTTATTCTGCATTTACCTATTACACGGGCTTCAAAGTGAATTCGGCGGAATACAAAGTGATGGGACTTGCCCCCTACGGCGAGCCTAAATATGTCGATCTCATTTTGAATGAATTGATGGATGTAAAAGTAGACGGCTCCTTCAAGCTGAACATGAAGTATTTTAATTATTGTTCTGGTCTCACGATGACCAATGAGAAGTTTCATAAACTCTTTGGAGGTCCGCCGCGCAAGGCAGAGACCGAGATTGGGGAACGGGATATGGATTTAGCCCGCTCAATTCAAGTGGTGACCGAAGAAGTCATGCTCCGAATGGCGCGTCATGTTCACGAGGTAACCGGTGAAGAAAATCTGTGCTTGAGCGGAGGCGTTGCCTTAAACTGTGTGGCCAATGGAAGGATTCTTCGGGAGGGGCCATTTAAACATATTTGGATTCAACCTGCCGCTGGCGATGCCGGAGGGGCGCTTGGAGCAGCGCTCGTTACCTGGCATCATTACTTGGACAAGCCGCGGGACGTTAAACTCGAAGACGCTCAAAAAGGTTCTTTTTTGGGCCCTTTCTTTTCAGATTCAGAAATTGAAAAGATTTTGAACCGCCAGGGCGCTCTCTATCAAAAATGTGCGCCCGAGAGTTTGGCAGAAACAATCGCTCAATTGATTGAAGAGGGAAACGTCATCGGTTGGTTTCAAGGCCGAATGGAATTTGGACCGCGCGCTTTGGGAGCACGAAGTATTATCGGTGATGCCCGGAACCTGGAAATGCAGTCGCGAATGAATTTGAAAATCAAATTCCGCGAGTCGTTTCGCCCGTTTGCGCCGTCCGTTTTGGAGGAAGAAACTTCGGAGTGGTTTGAAATGAATGAGCCGAGTCCTTATATGTTGCTGGTAGCGGATGTTTCAAAAAGATATCGGCTCAAGACCGTCAATGGCGCTCTCCGCGGATTTGACAAGTTGAAGGAAGTTAGATCCAAAGTTCCAGCCGTCACGCATGTCGATTATTCGGCGAGGCTTCAAACAATCGATCGCGCCCGAAATCCCGTTTACCACGATTTGGTGAAGCGCTTTTTTGAGAAGACGGGATGTCCTGTGATCATCAATACCTCTTTTAACGTACGCGGTGAACCCATTGTATGCACGCCTGAGGACGCTTTCCGCTGTTTCATGAGAACAGAGATGGATTATTTGGTGATGGGCCATTTCATTTTAGATAAACGCAAGCAGAAAACGACTTCGTTTCAGAAGGAGATTTACTTTGAATTGGATTAAGAAAACTTGGAAGGGAACGCAAGCTACTCCAAAAGTGGTTCGAGAGTTTGGTTTCATTTTAGCGGGGTTTTTTCTTTTGTTCCCGCTCTTCGCCAATTTGCTTGGCATGTGGCTCGCACATAAGCGTTTTCACTACTGGTTGGGCTGGCCGTTTTTAAGCATAGCTGCGTTGGCCATTAATATTTTCCTTTCTCGATTCATGTCTCTCATTTATCGCGTCGCCATGTTTGTGGCCCGTATGATTTCAGAGGTAATCATGCGGGTTCTTTTGGGGATTCTTTTTTATCTGGTGTTGTCGCCCATGGGTGTTACCATGCGTGCTTTAGGAAAAGATCTTTTGGACGAAAAAATAGATCGAACTTCTATCACTTACTGGAAAAAACGGACCACACGGCCAGCCCGTGAGCAGTATGAAAGGTTGTTCTAGGATTTGTTGACATTTAACTGAATTACTAAACCTTTCCTCCCCCTTGATGGGGGAGGATGAAGGTGGGGGTGAAAACCTCAGATTATTCCCCCCATCCTAACCTTCCCCC
>JACQQP010000077.1 GCA_016206945.1 Candidatus Omnitrophota bacterium
ATCATCAGGATTTACCCCCTCATCCTAACCTTCTCCCCCCAAGGGGGAGAAGGGATATCTGAGAAATGTGCCAAACTCGAGTATTTTAATTGTCCTTGATGACTTTAAGGATTATGCATCTGAGATTGATCGAACTGGAAAACTGGTTTCTGATTTATCCCTTCAGAATGATCTTCTAATCAGCACTGTATTTGTCCGGGAATCGGATTGGCAGCGTGGTCAGAATCCATTCATCAGAAATATCCGCCAAGAAGTTATTGCTGCATGAAAGAGGATACCCGAAAATTATTGGAAAAAGCAGAGCGCGCTCTTCAAACAGCCAATTCTCTGCTGCATTCCAATGACATGGAATTTATCGCCGGGCGCGCTTACTATGCGATGTTTTATGTAGCCGAGGCCCTCCTGAATGAAAAGGACTTAACGTTTGGCAAGCACAGTGGTGTACACAGCGCCTTTGGGCAACACTTTATCTAAACCGGCGAACTGGATCAGAAATACCATCGGTGGCTTGCCGAAGCCTTCAATAAACGTCTTTTGAGTGATTACGCCTTCGATGCGGACATGACGCGCGAGAAAGCAAAAGAAATGGTAGTTCGTGCCGAAGAATTTCTTAGGGAAACCCATCATTATCTTTCCAAGCAAAAGCAATAGCTTTTTCCTTCTTAACTGATCATTTACGGACCAAAACGGTTATTAATCTGTGAGAAATCGGAACTGTTCTAAAAGTCGTATTTATTAAATCTTGAGTTCTACATTTTTTGCTGTCTTTAGTCATTCCCTCTCCCCCTCTAAAAAAAGGGTGGGGGGAATTTGCAGAATTCAAATTAATTGAAAACTCTGCCGAAGCCAACTTGAAATGTTGTATTTAAATCTTTTATTAAGTTTTTTCCGCCTAAGGACGGTTGCCTCTGCAAAGCCAGCGCGTCGCTACGGCGCCGCAGGGGGTCCGCCATCTTTTGGGCAGTGTAGCGTCGATGCCACAGTTTTGTAGCATCGGCGCAACAAAATCGAAGATTTTTTATTTTTGTGCTTGAGGAACAAAAATGGTTTGTCGTATTGTGTACGTGAGTTTCGAACCCATTTGAAAACTCGCGGAGAAATGACATGAAGAAAAAATTAGCCCATCGGAAATCGATTGATCATGGTCTTAGAGTGATTCTCGCCGTTTTCTTTTCTTTGTCACAAGTGGTAACGCCTGCCATCGGCCATGCCGAATCGACAAACGTTCCCATTCATACAAGTGATCCGTCTCATCAAATCGTACCGGTCGTAGATCCGCTTGCCGTTCCTCAAAATGCAAACGAAGACATAACGAATTCAGAAGATTCGATCCGCTTTCTTGCCGGCGATTCTCCGCTTTCTCGGCCTGAGACGATCAACCCCACTGAATCCTTTGTTTCAACGCTTCCCATCTTTGAGAGTCCTGTTGTTTCAATTCAGCCGGTTTTAAGGTCACCGGATACTGAAGTGGGTGATGGGGTCTTTGCAGCTTTCGATTTGTCTGGGCAAAGCAATGATCCTTATTTTGATTCCTCGGGGACTTGGGGACAGTCCTATGATGACCTTTGGTGGCTGAAGCGGGTGAGAGCACCGGAAGCTTGGGACTTTGCCCGAGGCGATGGCGTTACCGTTGCCGTCATCGATTCCGGCCTGGATATGAATCACTTAGATATTGCTCAAAACGTTTTTCAAAACGAGTTGGAATTTTTAGGACTACCTGATGTCGACGATGATGGCAACGGATATATCGATGACATTCACGGCTGGGACTTTATATCCGATGATAACGATCCAACCGATGGAAATGGTCACGGCACGCACGTTGCTGGAATCATTGGCGCGGTTGCGGATAATCTCTATGGAATCGCCGGCATTGCTCCCAAAGCTTCCATTTTGCCGATTCGCTTGTTCAACGATTCGGGCGAGTACCGGTTCTCTGTCTCGGAATTTGTCACAGACTTTGTCGACAGTGTGCACTATGCGGTGGACTTGGGTGCGAAGGTAATCAATATGTCTTTCGGAGGCTGGATGTTCGAGTTCAGTTCGAGCCAGCTTGAAACCCTGCAAGGCGCGATCGACTATGCGCTCAATTTGGGGACGGTGATTGTGGCGGCGGCTGGTAACGCTTCGAGCGACGTGCAGTACTTCATGCCAGCGGGGATGGACAATCTGTTTGCAGTGGGGGCAACGAGACCCGTGACGGATGCGCGGGCCTCTTTTTCAAATTATGGAACCAAACTCGCCTTTATGGCGCCTGGCGTAGATGTTCTGTCGCTCATTTCAGATGCTTGTCTCCTTTGTATTTCATCTCCCCAGTATCTCGTTGGCAACGATTTCATGCGGATGAGCGGGACCTCCATGGCTTCCCCCGTTGTGGCCGGGGTGGTCGCGCTCCTCAAATCTTTCGATCCTCTGCTGAACTTCAGTGACATTTTGCGCCGGCTCCAATTTTCAGCGGTTGATCTCGGAGCACTCGGCAAAGATTTGTTCTATGGCTACGGACTTGTGGATGCGTTCACGGCCATCTCTACGGATTATTACGCAACGGGGGAGATCAAAACCCGATGGCTGGCTCAGCCGGACGCAGAGGGCGTCGTCCGATTTGATTTTGATTTGCTCGGCCGAGTCACGAGGAAAACGTTTGAAGATGAAAGCACCGTGACGATTGAATATTGGGAGGATACCGCGACAAAAAAGAAAGAAATTTTTTACCGCTCCGACGGCACGATTGACCATGTCATTGATTACGACATCAATGGGAATCCAATCGACACAATTCCCCCCACCGGTTTTGTCTTAATCAACACCGGTGCCGACTACACCAATAG
>JACQQP010000078.1 GCA_016206945.1 Candidatus Omnitrophota bacterium
GAAGGAACTTCGCTTCGTCTTACGATAAGCGTTGGTGTTGCGTCGACGTCAATGGTAAAGGCGACCGAAGGGAATCAACTTCTGGAAGCAGCGCTCCAAGCGGTTCATGGCGCCCAGCTTAAAGGGGGAAACCGGGTATCTGTTTTCAATCTCGTGCAATGAGAAACGTTGCACGTTTTTTATTCGGCCTTGTGGCCTGAAGCGCGGCGGATCGCTCGATTGATTTTTGCGACGAGGTGATGCATTTCATCGCTTGGCCGGATTTTGAGCGGTTTTGTAAAATCTCCTGTATGAGCCATGCCCTCGAGCTCTTTTTCGATGCGCTCAAGCGGTCCAGCGAGTCGGTGGGAAAGACGGAGTGCGAAGAAGAAAATAAGGCCAAAAACAATGGGTAGGCCGATCAAGATGATTCGATTCACACGGTGAAGGGCAGGAAAGAGCGCCTGAGCAATCAGTTCTGGAATGGCCAGTTCATGAGCCACTGTTTCCCAAATGAGATAGTAAACGCAGGCCGTTACGATGAGTGTTGGAACAAACATCGCGAAGAGAACCAGTTTTAGGTATTTCCACTGAAGGGCGTGGCGAACAAACAATGACCGGCGTCTATTCAAGGGCGCTTCTCTCCGCCAAACTGCTTGGCGGATCCGCCACGGTTTGTGGCGGACTTTCCAATTTGAATATCGTCAAAAAAGCCTTCGGCTTCACTTCCTGTTCCCTCGGCATCGGTCATGAGGGCAATGGCCGCCACCTTCATTTTGGGCGGCTTCGCGAATAGTTTTTTGTAGTCTTCGAAAACATTTCTCTTTTCTGTAATCCATTCACCTGGTTTTGCTGGTCCACTTTGGGCGACGATTTGTTTGATTTGTCCCGTATAGGGACTTTTAAGAACGGTTTCCTCAGGGAGTGTTTCGTCCCAGACATATTCAACGCAGCGGAAATGGGTAAAGAAGCGGGAGATGAAGATCACATAGAAGCGCGCGGCAAAATCATCCCGCTTTTTGGCGTCTTCAACGCCGCTTTTGTCAGGGAATTTTCGCACGCGCCATTTCCAAGAAACGTAAGGAAAATCTGAAGCGCTAAATTTGACCCGATAAAAAATAGCGGAGGCAGATTGATCGCTCCTAGAATGAACAAATCCTCTTGAATCTTCGAAATCAATCCAGTAGGCGACACGACCTTCAAAGAGCTTCTCTTCCCACCGCGCTAAGGCACTCTTCTCATTGAAATCAAAATAGCGGTAGATGATTTCGAGGGGCGGAATTAACGTGCGGATGGCCTTCTCGATCTTTTTTGGCTGATCGAATGGCGGTTCGTGCCAAAAAATCTGAGCGAGCAAAAACAATAGGGGAAATAGGATGACGGTACGCCTAAGCCATTTTTGGTCGACCATAGATTTTTTATCGACACAGGAAAAGGGTTGATTAACCCATTAAAAGTATGTGCTTTTTAACTGTTGAGTGCTATGATATCGCACATTCAGTTCAGAAAAGGTGTTCCATGCCCTATGTGAATGTGAAAGTGGTCGGAAAGCTTTCTAAGGAGCAGAAGCGGAAAATCGCGAGCGATATTTCGGCATCTTTGTTGAAACACGCGGCAAAACCGAAAGATCATACCTACATCGTTTTCGACGAGGTCGCCGGGGAAAATTGGGCAAAAGGCGATACATTATTCGGATAGATCCGTTGAAGGCGTAACGTGTAACGCGTAAAGCGTAACGCGTAAAGCGTAATGTGAAACGCGTAAGCCGTAGTTTTTAATGAAAACGGAATGATAGCTTAGTAATGGGTTGCTCCAGTTATCTCCTCCCCCTTTTCCGCCACAAGGCGCTGGCGGAGATGGGGGAGGAATAAGGTGGGGGTGATGACTCGATATATTTACCCCCCATCCTCACCTTCCCCCATCCGCCAGAGGACGGATTCGTCCGTTTTTTGGCGAACAAGGGGGGAAGGGATTTTATCTGGCGAAACTGGAGCAATACATGATAAATCGACAGTCAAATTGATTCAAACGAGGCTTGGTGGCGATAAAACGAGTGAGTCCTCTTTAGGAACGTAGGCCAGCGTGATTTTTTGGTGGGGAAATTCTTTATGGACTCGATTTAAAATTCGTTTGGCCTCTCGTCCATTTCGAGCTTTGAATACTTTGCCCGCAACACAAATCAAGTGCTTACCACGATTCGCCGAATCACCCAAAAGCTTTAAGATTGCTTTTATCTCCATGGAAGCACATTTTCTAAAACATTCGATTCTCTTATAAAAACTCGGCGACGAGCTGATCCTGTTGCTCGGTGGTGAGACCGAGGCGGTGTTTATAAAGAGGCTCTCTTAAAGTTTCTTCCTCAGTTGCTTCATAACAAGGACGCTCATTCTGATAAAAAATTCCCGTCGCAATGTACGCTTCACACGTCGCTTCTCGAAAAGCGGCAAAGATATCGGAGGGATCATGACCATTTTTATTAATGTCTTTCACGCGCTGTTTATAGAAATCATGCGAGTTGATTTTGTTAAAGGTAACGCACGGGCTAAACGTATCGACCAAAGCAAAACCCTGATGCTCAATGGCTTTCTTCATCACCTCGATCAACTGCTGAACATGCCCGGTATAAACGCGTGCCACAAAGCTGCAACCAGAACCAAGGGCCAAGGTAAGCGGATTGAGCGGCAGTTCAGGATTTCCAAATGGCGTTGACTTGGTTTTCATCTTAAGACCGCTTGTAGGAGAAGTCTGCCCTGTGGTGAGCCCATAAATTGAATTATTCATCACCAGATAAGTCATATCGATATTACGGCGCATCGCGTGAACCAGATGTCCCACGCCAATTCCATATCCATCTCCGTCACCGCCCACGGCAATGACCGTCATTTCATGATTGGCTAGTTTAACCGCCTGCGCGATCGGAAGCGCGCGGCCGTGCAGCGTATGCAACCCGTAGGTATTGATAAAACCAGGCAGATTAGAGGAGCAGCCAATTCCTGAAACCGTCATAATTTGATGGGGTTCTAAATTGAGAAGCGGAAACGCCTTCTTCATGGCCGAAAGCAAACCAAAGTCACCGCAACCAGGGCACCAATCAGGATGTACCTCACTATTGAAATCTTTCATCTCAGACATGGGCCAGGACCTCCTGAAGGCGATTAAAAATATCCTCGCCCGTAAAAGGTTCTCCGTCATATCGGTTGACCGTGCGTTTAATCTCATTGTAACCCGTCTCGGCCCGAAGCAACCTTACCATTTGAGAAGAGTAGTTCGTCTCCACAGCGATAATTTCGCGGCAAGCGTTCAAGAGGTCCAACACTTTTTCGGCGGGAAGCGGATAAAGATCGGTAAAGTGCAGATGATTGACGCTCGCCCCCGCCTCCGTTAAAAGCCCGCATGCTTCTTCAATCGCATCATAGGTGGAACCCCATCCCATCAGTGTCAGCTCAGCATCCTGAGGACCGCTCAAGGTTGGGAGCCGCATATCGACATGGCGTGCCCTTTCGAGTTTCCGCATTCGCTTGGCGTGAATCTTATTGCGAATTTCAAGTGAGGAAGGAAGACCTGCCAAAACGTCACTGATGACAATTCCACTTTCGTCATGTTCATCACTCGCCGAAACATATATTCCTCCTGGTGAACCGGGAAGAACCCGCGGCGAGACGCCGTCTTCCGTAATCAAATAGCGCTTGTAACTTCCATTGACAGATTCCTGGACCTTGCCGCGTTCAATCGGAACGGCTTCAAAGTTAAAAGGATCAGCCGTCTGGAAATGTTCTGACAAAAAGAGATCGGAAAGAATAAGGACAGGCATCTGGTACTTCTCCGCTAGGTTCAAAGCGCGTCCCGCCGTGTAAAAGGCATCTTCGGCATCCTTTGGAGCAAGAATAATCCGAGGAAAATCGCCCTGGCCGCCGAACATGAGGTTTAAGTCTCCTTGCTCCTGCTTCGTAGGAATGCCTGTGGAAGGTCCTCCCCGTTGGACATTAATGACCACGATCGGTTCCTCTAACATCCCTGCTAATCCCAACCCCTCCACCATCAAGGAAAAACCGCCGCCGGAAGTGGCGGTCGCGGCTCGGACACCCGCATGCGCAGCACCAATAATAAAATTAATGGAGGCGATCTCATCTTCGGTCTGCTTGACGACAAGCTTATGGGACTTCGCCTTGGTCGCCAAATAATGAAGAATCCCTGTGGAAGGAGACATCGGATAAGCGGCGTAAAATTTAACGCCATGTGCCAAAAGTCCCATTCCAAAGGCATGATTTCCGGTCATAAACATTCGCCGCTTCCCATCGCCTCTCAGGTTGATCTTCAGAGGTTTTGCATGTTCCCTCGCCCAATCGACTCCAAGTTGAAAGATGCGCTGATTGAGTTCGATCACCGTCGCTTCTTTTTTTCCGAAACGATCACGGATGAAATCAAGTCCCACTTGCGGATTCAGCCCCAGAATTTGAATGGTCGCGCCGATCAACATAATGTTTGCCATCACCATATCGGCACCTTTGTCACTAATCAAATCTCTGAAGGGCACGCCATAAAAAGTTAAGTCGTCACGCATTTTGGAAAGATCCTCGGTGATATTTGACGAATTATAAAAGACAATCCCACCTTTTTTGACTTGAGGAACATGAAGAGGCGGGCTCGTCCGATTCAGTAACACAGCGACGTCAGGCGCTTCACCATGGCTCAATGTTTTTTGAGACCCAACGTTGAGCTGAAGCCAAACGTGACCTCCGCGAATCGCCGACTGGTAAGCGTTATAAGCCATCACGTGAAGACCGAGGCGGGAACAAAGTTTTCCGAAGATTTCACCGGAGGAAGCAATGCCATCCCCCGCAGCACCTGCAATACGTACGATCACACTGTCTTTCGGTCGGTCCATGACAAAAAAACTCCTTTCACGAATGATCAACTAGGTCTCATGAGTACACGATACTTTCAACGGTACGACTTTGGAAAGGTATTTTAATTATACTCTAACGCAGATTTAACTCCAAGAAATTTTTATAAGGGACAAAGGTTCAAAGGCGACCGTCACCTTTAACGTTTGCCTTAACCTTTGCCTTCAAACTCGAAACTCAATCTTCAAAGTGATAACTCAATCTTTCCCACACTCGTCCGGTCCTGATTCCCTTTCGCATCATAGACTGAGAGCTGGTAGTAAAGACCCCCCTCCTCTCCTCCCCCC
>JACQQP010000079.1 GCA_016206945.1 Candidatus Omnitrophota bacterium
CGAGGAGCGACAGAATTTATACCGGGAAACGCTTGACTGGTCGCACCCTCACGATCAGGTTCTGGATGAAATACTCATAGAAAAGCCAAACTAACGGTACTATTTCAAACGGTACTCAGAGCTCACAGCTATTCTGCAAACAAGTTAAAACCCGTTCAGCGGCCGTGCGATTCATTCCCTCCATGCGGGCGAGAATGTCAAGCGGCGTATTCCGAAGCTCATCAAGAGACTGAAACGAACGGAGCAAAAGCCTTTTCCGCTTCCCGCCAATTCCTTCCACTTGATCCAAAAGCGAACGGGTTAATTTCTTTTCTCGGAGACGCCGGTGATAGGCGATCGCAAAACGGTGCGCTTCGTCCCTGATTTTTTGAAGCAGCCTCAAAGCGCTTGAATCTGGAGGAAAAACAACGGGGTCTTTCATTTTCGGAGTAAAGACAAATTCGAAGCGTTTTGCAATCGAAATGACCTCAACTTCAGAGCAACGTTCAGAATCCAACACTTCCTTCGCCGCATTCAAATGACCACGGCCGCCGTCAATCAAGATGAGGTCCGGCATCGCAGATTCCCTTCCCTCTTTGATTCCGCGAACCATCCGCCGCACGGCCTCCGCAATCATCGCATAATCATCAATCCCAGAAACAGTTTTGATCTTATACCTTCGGTACTCCATGGGATTCGAAAGTTCCCGGTAGAAACACACTTTAGAAGCCACGGCTTCAGAACCTTGAATGTTGGAAACATCGAAGCAAACAATCTTTTCGGGAAGCCGTTCCAGATGAAGCGCCTGCTTCAGCTCCATCGTGCCGCGGAGTCCAATTCCGCCCTCAGGGTGTTTCAAATGAAACCGTTTCTTCCGAAACCAACCAAGCGCTTCAATTTGATCCTTAAAAAATTGCGCATCTTCAAATCGATATTCAGAAGCAGCTTTTTTCATCCGTTCCGTTAAATAGTCAATGAGGCTTTTACGGCCCCCTTTCAGAAACGATTTAATCTCATCAATGAGCCAGTCATATCGAGGTTTCACCTCGGGCTTGATGCAAGGCGCAACGCACTGGCCGATGTGATAATAAAGACAGGCCCGCTTCGGAAGGGTCTGGCACTTCCTGATGGGAAAAAGACTATTGATGATACGAACCGCCTCGCGCAGAAGTTTCGCATCGGTATAAGGGCCGTAATAGGTTGCTTTACGGTCACTTTTGTTTCTGGTCACAACGAGGCGTGGGAAACGGTCTCCGCTTAATTTCAAGAGGGGATAACTTTTATCATCCTTAAGCTGGGTGTTGTACTTTGGTTCGTGCTTTCGAACGAGCTGGGCTTCAAGCAAAAGCGCATCAACTTCAGTTTGAGTTTCAATCACGTCGACATCAGAAATTCGCCCGAGAAGAACTGCGATTTTAGGCGAATGCGTTCGATCACGGAAGTAAGACAAAACACGTGCTCTCAAATCACGGGCTTTCCCGATATAAAGAAGCTCGTCACGCTTACCTTTAAACAAATATACGCCTGGCGTTTGGGGCAGCGCTTGAATTTTTTCCCGCACGTCATTGCGAGGACCCGCCACAGTTCTTTTCCGCCAAAGGACGGATCCGTCCGTTTTCTGGCGGAGGCGGGGACGCCGCTTGTCCGAGCGCCGGTCGGGCGCTTGGTATTGCGGTGCCGTACGGTCGGTACGGCGAAGCAATCTCTGACCTGTCTGTCGGCAAGACAGGGATTGCTTCGGTCGCTTCGCTCCCTCGCAATGACGATCAGCTTCTAAATTTGACATAGCTCTAAACCTGTGTTACATTACGCCCTCTTTAGTCTACCAAAAAAAGGAAGAACATTCGAATGCCGAATATTAAATCTGCTGAAAAACGGATGAGAAGTGATGCGAAGAAACACCTTCAAAACCAAGCGACGCTTTCGGAACTTCACACGCTTTATAGAAAGCTCGTGGATCAAGTCAAAGAAAAAAGCGGCCAAGCTCAAGAACAAGCCCGAACCCTGATTTCTAAATTGGACAAAGCCGTCTCGCGCGGGATCATCCCGCACGGCCGAGCCGATCGCAAGAAAGCTCGAATCGGAAAACTCCTCACGACGAAAGAAACCGGAAACCAGAGCACAGAAACCAAAAAAGGATAAATTCCAAGCAACAAATCACAAACAAATTACAATTCCGAATAACCAAATGTTTTGGTTATTGTTTTTTTCGCCATTGTTTGTTATTTGTGATTTGGGGTTTTTATTGATTCTGTTGTTCGTTGTGCTCTGCTGAAAACTTTAGCCCGCGGCGGTTGCCAGGAACGCCTCCATCGCAACCGATTCCTCGGTTGCACCTCTTTTCGCGTCCCAATCCATCTTCCAAAGTAAATCAAGAAGCCGCTCCAACGCTTCAAGGTCAAAGCGTCTCACCTGACTCAAAAATGAATCGAGTCGAAAAGGCGGAATCCGAACCATCCGAGCAATATCGCTCGGATTCGCACCGCGCGCCAACAGCTTCTTCGCTTGCCAAATCCGCTTCAGCTGCCAATGAAGAAG
Source organism: Candidatus Omnitrophota bacterium (assembly GCA_016206945.1). Taxonomy (GTDB): domain Bacteria; phylum Omnitrophota; class Omnitrophia; order Omnitrophales; family Danuiimicrobiaceae; genus 01-FULL-45-10b. Next base: position 2,518 of record JACQQP010000079.1, read on the forward strand.
TCCGACAATCATGGTTATATCTGCGTTCATTTCGTAGAAGAAATGAAAAATTTTAAGCGCTTGATCCGTGTCCTTTTGCACAAGCGCTTCCGTTAAATCAAAGGGTTCATAATGAAGAAATGCGTGCGCGAGTTTCCCAACTGCTTCTTCGTCAATCGCTGGGCCCTCCGAATAAAGCATCAATTGGTCCAGTGCCATATCCATCAAACGACCCGAACCGCCCAAACGCTCCTCTAAAGTCTGCCAGGCGCCAGGGGTCATCGTTTTACCAAATCGTTTTAACTTCGCGCGCATGAGGTTGAGACCCTCTTCTTTAGCGTGGCGTTCGATGTGGACGTGCTCCCCGAAGGTGCGCGCAAGCTTGAGAAGCGGATGTGAACTGGGAAGTTCATCTGCCTCAAAAATGAAATAAGTCTGGGAAGCAGGATGGGAACAATAAGAGGCAAACGGCTCGAAATCAACCTTTTTCAATCGATCGACCCGAGCGACCCAAAAAACTTGTGCGCCGCCCATCAAGGAAGGTGTGGCGGCTTGACTCAAAATAGGAGGCCAACTCAAATCGTCGGGATAAAATCGAAAGAGGTTGGTAGCATGTAACTCGCGGGGAAGCAATTGGTCGAGCAAAAATTCGACTTTATTTCCCCTTAAAAACTCCTCCCCTGTAAACAGAAAAAGGAACGGTTTTGCTCGCCGCTCTTTTACCATTCTTCCACGATGCGGTCGACAAGACTCCTGGCAAGATCAAACGTAGCTGAGTTGGCGGCGAGTCTTCGATTACCGGCGGGGTTTCGGTTCACAAAAAATTCAGCACGCCCCGAAAAGTTTGGCTCTTCCATGAGAATCTCTTTGGTCCGTTGATCGATGAGTTTGAATTTAACCACGAGAAACAGGCGGTACTCCTCCACGCTCTCCAATCGGTCGAACCTGAGACCTTCTTGTTCAAAGGAGATAATGGCCCCTTCGAAAACGGCGTCCGCCTTAGTTTCATCCGCGACCTTCAGATTTCCATCGAAAATGAATCGGTCGATAAGCGCATTGGTCAGTTCCACTTCGAGACCAGGCCTGTAAGCAAATTGTTCTTTGGGAGGAATCTCGTTTTTAAAGGGTCGAACCGCGATCGTCTTAATCCCGCCAGGAATCTGCGCTTCCTGGGTATAACCACAACCTGCAAGAAAAGAAAAAACTGCCAATGCCCAGATCCACGAAACACGCCTCAACATTTGGTTGCTCACAGGGTCGAATCCAGGCTCTGATCCTATTTTTTCAATAGGCTTTCCAAAAGGGAAATATCGCGGATGAGCAAATCCCGTCCGTCCGCGGTACGCTTGATTTCTTTCATCAACGCGTCATAGCGAGCATCCGCAGGCGTTCTCACTTTACGTAATCTTTTCTCGAGTTCAGCCAACTTTCTTTCGAGGAACTCTTTCTGAGATATGACCATCTCATACTCCCTCTTAACCAACTGAATCAATCGGGATTCTGCTTCGCGCTTTTGCTCGGCAAGGGAATTGTGCTTTTCGAAAAGTGCTTTACCTTCGGGGGGAAACTCGGAACGTAATTTCTCTCTCATCTCAGAGCGGTATCGCTCAAAGAGTGCTGTCTCAAATTCGGCGTTTAGGCTTTCATAATCAGCTCGAGCTTTAACCACCTCAGCTCTCTGATCCATCAGCTTGGATTCAAATGCCTCACGCTCCGCATCGGTTTCACCTAATCCTTGAGCGGACTCACTGGGTAAGGTTTCTGTACTGCCAGGGATGGAAGCGAGAACGTTTGCAGCAATTTTAGGAACCGGGGTTTTCCCAACTGCTGAACGTTGAATGGCCCCTCCTACCGCCTGAATCTTTTGATCGATTTGGCCTAGTTCATTTTCCAATCGTTCGATCTGGCGGGTTTGATGAAGGACACGATCGCGAAAAACAGTCTCATGATCCCTTTCTCCAAGAAGTCGCGTCGCAGTCGCGAGTGATTGCTCCAAACTATGAGGGAACCGCTGGACCAAAAGAGACTGATAACTAAAACCTGGAAATTGCTTCGCTTGCTTTTGAAGCTCTTCTAAGCGGCGCTCGAGTTCCGTAACTTCCTTTGCGCGGCCTTGAATCAAAATACTCTGGAGTTCAATTTCTTCCTCCAACTCCCGTATCGCCTTTAAAGTCTCGGGAGGCAATGGCGCATCCGGAGCCTCTAAGGTCTCTCTAGCTTCTTCGACGACCTGGCGATCTCGGTCAGGAAGACCAAATAAGAATGCTTTTGCTAGCCTGTAGGTTCCTCGCGCCGGTACGAGAAGTTTGGACACTTTTTGAGCTTGGGTTTTTGGATGAAGCAATTGCTCAAGTCGTTCCGTGCGTTTCGCATTTTCATACTGCCAATCTCCGATTTGATCCAAACGGCTTCTAATCTCCCGCTCCACATATTTGATTCGCTTCTTTAAAAGCCTTGCCTCTTTTGCCTGTTCCTCAGGACTGAGAAATTGAGAACCAGGAGGAGAAGCAACCCCCTGAGCGCTTTGACTTAATCCTGCTTGGGTTTGACCGGCCGCTTTCACAATCGTATTTAATCTTTCTTTCTCAACCAACCAGGTTTCGCTTAACGCCATCTTCTCTTGTTGCAAACTTCTAAGCGTCTCCTCCAAGTTAACGCCGCTTTCGATCAGTTCCTCGGCCGACCCGGGATCTTTAACACTCAAATCAAGCGCAAGGGTCTTAAGAAAATCGCCTCCATAGCGGCTCGCATACTCGTTCTTGGCAGCTTCAAATTGACGAACGGTCTCATCCAGCTTGGCACGTTTCTGATCAACTGAATCTTTCTCCTGTTTCAAGTCGGATGGAATTATATCTTGAAATTGGGGCAAAGTTTTGGCCATTTCGAATTCCTGATACTCCAACGGCGAAAGCTCGCGGGCAATCGCCGCAAGCTCGCTCTCGTAACCTTGGCGCTCTTTTTGCAGGGCCCGCCGTTCGCGCTCAAGCTCCGTCCAGCTCTTGTCCTTAAACTCGGCCACTCGCTCATCGGAAGGAAGCTCGGATGGACCACCCACAAAGGGAAGCCAGGCCAACCAAGAGGGAGTTTCACGCTCAAAAGTAACCCCGAGTTCCTGCAGCGTGCCACGCTCTTTTGAAAGCTCATCTTGCTCTTTGAGCAACGACTCCTCCCATTTCTCAAGAACCTCTTCTAATTCTGGCGAAGGTATCCGCGCAAGCAGTTTCTTCCGCTTCCCAAAAATCTTGAATTTCTCGCGCAGATTCTTCTCACGGCTTCTCAACGCCTTCCTGCGCGTGCCAAACTTTCTGTACTCCTCATCTCCAAATTGCTTCTGAGCCACCGCCAAAGTAGCAAGCTCCACTTGAAGCTCTTGTTTCAATGGACCCGTTTCAGGAATCCCTTTGGCGCTTCCCTCTTTGAGACGCTCTTCCTCGTCCAAAGCCTGAAGCATCGAACGCACTTCGGCCGATCTCCGTGCGATCGCCTCCTCGCCTCTCGCCAACGTACGAGCCGGCTGACTCATCTCCTGATACTTCTCAGCCGCCTTTTTGCCAAATGGGGTATGCGAATAACGGTCCGCCACGTCTTCATAATAAATCATCGCGCTTTCGATAAAGCCTTGCTTCTCATAGTAGAGACCAATGCGGTAATTTTTCTCTGCATCCTGTTCCTCCAGGCGGCTTTTCAAAATTCCCGCCCGCTCGGCCAGCGTACTGCCTCCATATTCGTGGATAAACTCTTTCAAATACGTAGAAGCCTGATTCAAAGTTTTTTGATCACGGCTCGCACTCTGCGAATACTCATAGGATGTCTCGGCAAGCTGATAATGTGCTTCGTCCAGAAGCGGGCTCGTGGAATAATTGGCAATGAGGGTTTCAAACGCCTTGATCGCTTCCTCGAAATTGCCTAATTTTCGATAGGCGATTCCAAGCTGAAGCTGAGCTTGATCCCCATAAGGCCCATAGGGAGTTTGGCTGACAATAAACTTAAAGATTTCAACCGCTTTGGAATTGGTTGGAAGGATACCCACCCCCATGACCTTTTGCTTCTCCCCCGAAAGAAAGAGGTTCCCAATCTTAAAGAGATGTTCCATGGCTGCGTCAATGCGCTCGCTGTGCGGAAAATCCCGAACGAGCTTCTGAAATTCTGAAGCGGCGCGAACAGGTTTGTCCATTTCCTCAGAGGTTGTCGCGATTAAATATTGTGCTTCAGGAGCATAAACGGAATCGGGATGATGGCGAACTAATCTGCGCAATTCCTTAAAGGCCTCATTGTGCTTACCCGCTTTCCGCAGTTCGAGCGCATACAAATACTGTCGCTCCGCCGTCTGTTCCACCGCAACAGCGGCTGAACTCACAAATTTACCTTCCGATGGCGACCAGACCCAAATAGGCGCCTGGGAAGCTTGAGCGGCTTCGCCCTTCTTAAAACCGACCGGTCTCAAACGAAATGTATCTTTCAAAAACTGAGCGGTTCGACCGGCAACGCCTTCCTCCTTGGCCGGAGGAACGCTTGGAGCCTTAGTCACATGGGTGGACTGTGAAGCAGAAACAGACGGTTGAGAGACCGGGTTCCCAGCGCCTTCTTTCTTACCCTCAGTAGGAGACCAAATCCAGTGGGCACGAGCACTCGGTATAAGAACGAATGCTGTCACAGCTACAAGCAGAAGCAGCAAACGATTTTTGAACATGAAGGTGGGTTTTATAACCTCTTCTTTCCTAAGGACTTAGATACATGACCGGGCAATTAAGGCAGTACTATAACACTAGGGAAACTAAATGTCAATTGCGCGAATCTCCTAATTAGGAGGCGAGACGGCCATTCCAAAGGAGGGAGGAGTCGAATTTAGAATCCTCGTTCAAAAAGGTCCTGTAACTCCACCGCCCGCGGGAATGAGAAAACTCGACCGCTCCGGTTTCTTCCAAGAAAAGAACGGTCGAGTGAGTCAAAAATCTGAGGTATTCGCGAAACTCACTTATTCCGTGGTGCTGGTTTAAAACGACGTATTCCGGCGATATCTTCTTTAGAAATAACCGTTCACTTGGAGACATTTCAAATTCATGATGCGGAAGGAACACAATTTCATAATTGAAGGGGCCGGCCCGAGCTAGAGCATCAAAAGCGGTGGCATCGCTTGAGGTAACAAAAAGAATTTTCCTTGGTCCGTCGCTTATGCCGATCGCATGGATCCTGCCATGGGACGACGCCAAAATGTCGATATAAATGTGGCCGCTCGATCCAAACTGAATCTGCTCACCTTTCGAAAGAGGCGAAATTTTGGATCTGCGAAGCCTTCCCGTTTCCACATACTTCGACCAGTTGAGGCTCTTACGAGATCCTTCTGGAATCCAAAGGGCTCGGAATGGCACATGATGGATAAACGTTCGAAAACCACCGGCACGTTTTCCGTCCAGCGCCGTCATCAAAATGCTATCAATTTTTTGAATCCCTGAACCCATGAAAAAGGGGCGCAAAATCCAGTAGGCTTGATCCGAGGGGAAATGACTGCCGGTATTAATCAAACAGTTTCCGCCATTCGAAAATGAAACAAAGGACGCTTCCGCTTTTCCCACATCAAATAGAACCAAACGTGAAGATGGCGGTGATGAAGTCGCTAAAAAACTGACTGCAAGAATTCCGATGCCGGCAATCAAGCCTGTGCGAACCCAAGTTGGCACAGCCCGCTTGGAAAGGATCAACCACGCAACGAGAAAACCATAGTAAAAAAAGAAAAAGAAAAGCTTGGGACGAGGAAGATAAAAGTACCCAATCGGGACTTTGGAGAACCAATCAATCAGCCAAAGCTCTGCTCGGAAAAAAAGGAGAGGAACGAAGGCAAGCCCGCTGGCCAAAGGCGAAAAAACTAAATCGATGAGAAGAAGGACAAGCGCGGCGGCAATCGCCATCGTGCACATGGGAATCGCCACAAGATTGGCGAGAAAACCGATCAGTGAAAATAAATTAAAATACCAGAGAAGCAATGGAAACATCCCGATCGTCACGGTCAAAGAGGAGAGGAAGGTTTGCACAATAGAATGACGCAGTGCGGCCCAAAACCGCCTGAGGCGCGTGGCGGGCGCTTGACGCCGAGCGATGAGAAAAGAATCGATTTCTTCTCCTGCGCTCCCGAAACCGAGCGTTTTTTGAAGACGCGGCAAAATAAAAATGAGGGAGGCCATGGCCACAAAGGACAACTGAAACGAAGCGAGGAATAACGATCGAGGATTCCAGACCAAGAGGGCAAAAAAGGCAAAGAAAAAAGCGCTTTTCAAATTTCGTTCCTGGCCGAGCAAAAAGCCCAACAGAATGACAATTCCCATAATCCCTGCTCGAAGGACAGGCAGATTAGCTCCCGCCAAGACGGTATAAATCGCGATAAAAGAAATGGTGAGCAATAAATTGACGCTCCTTGATTTTGAAAGAAGCCGCGTCAAAAAATAAAAAAGACCGCCCACCAATGAAATGTTAAGACCGCTGATCGCCAAAAGATGAGCCGTGCCCGTCTTAATAAATGCGTCTTGTATTTCATCTGGAATTCCCCTCTTAAAACCTAAAATGAGCGCGTTGGCGAGTTCCCGATGAGGAAACGGAAATAAAAGTGCCAGTCTCCCTCTAAGAAAATCTCGAAATCGGTTCGCTGCCAAAAGAAACTGGTTTGCACTTCCCTCCCACTGACGAACGACCGAAAACCGGCCCACACCGCGAAAGATTCTCGAAATTCCATTTTGCGCCAGGTAAGCCCGATAATCAAACGTATGGAAATTGCGGCTTGTCTGCGGGACTTCAAGCATACCCTTGAGTCTTAAACGATCCCCATAACGAATCACACGGCCAGGATTGTGAAGAAACACTTGAACCTTTCCAGAGACGTCCTGAACAATCCCTTTTCGGAAAAAACTATGACTTTCAAGAACAAACGAAACGGTCTCTTTCTTTCCTTTGAGGCGAGTTTCGGGAAGCGTCATCACGGTTCCCTCAAGCACGAGCCTTCCCTGAGGAGCAACGAGTGAAATATCCTGTTCCGAAATGGTTTGACCATTCGTGCCAAAAAGAATGCCCGTCGCGAAAAAAACTAAAATAATCAAAAGAATAAAAGAGGGCTTATGGGCAAGAAAAACTGAGACCGCCAAAATAAAGCAGGCGAACACAACCACCACAAAAAAAGAAAATGAAGCTAAATCCGCCGCCCAAATGCCAAGGGCAAAGGCGATCGAGATGAAAAAAATCGGTGGGATGGCGAGCCAACGCCTTTCTCCCTCATGAACCGAAACGCTTAGAGGAGATGAGCTCGACATAGGAATAATGATCCGTTTTCTTCTTCAAGTAACTTAAAGAAACGCATAGTAACAAAGCGAAAGCAAAGATGAGGATCACCCTGTTCTGATAATAAAAAGTCTTATGCACGATGAAGTTTTAGGCGGGAGGAAAGGAATGGCGTGGAAAACTGCGACTTAAGATAAAATTTTAAGCTTGATTTCTCCTGACCGCGTTTCGAGCACTACTTCACGGTCCAATATCTGTATGACATGCGCTCCGTCAATCGAATCGCCTTCTTGAACAATCGCACCATTAACGATCGCGTACCGCTCCCCGCCGGTTGAAGAAATGCCCGACAAGGCGAAGGGAAAGTCCGTGCGCGGCTCGCCCAGAGGGTGCGAGGGCTTTGGCGCGCTTTTCCCCGGAACATTCCAAATCTGAAGCGGATTCCAAATCACGAGGGCATTTTTACCAATAATGGGCCATCGCGCAAGAAAAAAGAAGAGAAAAGCACATAAGAATACAGCCGCCACCAAAAGTGCGGCGCTTTGGGCCTCGGAGAGGAACAACCATCGGGATGCACGAGGAGCTGCTTCCCTCGCGTTCACAAAAGCAGCTTTCCCCTCCGTTTCTTTTTCCTCGCGGGCGGCTTGTTCCAAAAACGATTCAACCGCTTTCTCTTCTTCTGCTAAGATCGCCGCCGCCTCTCCGGAAGCATGTTTTTCCTTCCCCTTCAGTTCGCGTTCGCGTTCCGCTTTTTTTAACGCATCCGTGATGATACTCAATCGATCACCCCACCGTAATCCCTTCGGATTCACAAAACGCTTCTTCAGCCAATTTTTCATCCACCTGCCGCAAATTGCGCGCATAAGCAGCCAAAAGAGAAATATCGCAAAGTTTGTTGATCAGGCGCGGAACGCCTTGGGAGCGTTCATAAACATAGTCGACCGCCTCCACCAGAAAGGGGCTTAGTCCTTCGGGCAAACCTGCCACCCGAAGGCGATGAAGAATGTATTCCTCCGTCTCGTGGCGGTCAAGCGCAGTTAAATGAAACCGAATGGCGATTCTTTGCCTCAGCTGCGCGAGCGTCGGATCATCCAGAGTTTCTCTCAGTTCAGGCTGGCCTACCAACACAATTTGAATCAGCTTTTCACGATAGGTCTCCAAATTAGAAAGCAGTCGGACTTGCTCCAACGTCTTCGGCGTTAAATCCTGAGCTTCATCGATAATGAGAACCGTATTAAATCCCTTGTGAAATTGCTCCAGGAGAAAACGATTAAGGCCGTCGAAACATTCCTTTTTGTTCCGGGCTTTCAGGAAAATACCAAAATCTTCAGCAATGGTGCGCAGCAAATGGAGTTCAGAAAGTCGTGGATTCAATATCAGTGCAGTATGGGTTTGAGTGTCTTTCAATTTATCCAAAACGGCTCGGCACAGCGTCGTCTTTCCCGCCCCGATTTCACCCGTAATTTGGATGAACCCTCTTCTCGATTCGATCCCGTAAAGGAGGCAGGAAAAAGCGTCGAGGTGTTTGGGGCTGAAGAAAATAAATTTCGGGTCAGGCGTCACATTAAAGGGCGCTTCTTTCAACCCAAAATATTCTTCGTACATAAGGATATGAGGTTGGGGTTAGCAATTTGATTATCCCACCACCTATCTTTGGCCACAAGGCCAATGCGCTTTCGGCGCATAGATAGGTGGTGGGATTATACTGAAATAGTCTTTGCTTGACAACAAGCATTCTCTCTTGAACCTTTACGCTAGTGGTTCGACTTCCGCCACAAATCTCCGCCAGAGACGGATCCGTCCGCTTGCTGGCGGATTGGCGGTTCGCTCACCACAGTGCTGAGCGAACATACAAAATCAAGTGAGTCGAAGCACTAGAGAAGCTTAATTTCAAAAATACTACCATCTTTGCGGGGCATTTCCGAACTGAAAGAGGCTCGCCCGCGTCGATAGGGATAAGTTTCGTATGATCCGTTAAACAAATTGGTGACGCGAAAACGTTTAAATTTCTTCCCCGGGATCACGAGTGAGACCGTCGCGCTCTTATCCTCACGGCCATTATTCACTGCCACGACATAATACTGATCTCCACGGTTGAAGAGCGCTGTCTTAACATCCTTCGTAAGTGAATTTGAATAGAACGGAATGCCAAAAAAACGGAGAATCTCAAGGAGCAAATCTTTGGTTGGCTCAACTCCTAAATGGAGAATTTTGCCTTTTCCAAGCGACTTCAAGTATCCAATGGTATGAACGCCATAATTGTCAAAAGAGGCGCGAATGGGTCTGCCGGAACATTGGCGGAAACTATAAACGGAACTTACCATCTCGACCTCATACCCTTTTTCAAAGGAAAGCATAAAACGTTTTCGAAACTCAAACAAAATCTGATTGGGATCATGAAAGCCCAAGACGTTACATGGCTCAAAGTTATCGTCTTTCCGCGGATAATTCCTGAAAGCAACTAGAATGCCGCCGCTCGCTACATAATTCCGCAAGTGCTCATGCGCTTTGCGGCTCAGCCACTGATTCCCCGAATAAAAGACAATCCGCTTCTTAGGCGGCGCTATCCGGGGATCGAAAAGATCATAATCAATGTCCGCTTCGTAAAGAGAGGTGAGGATCAAACTGTCTGGGGTTAGGGTGCGGGCTGCATATTGAAGGGGATTGAGCGTGACGGCAATGTCTGTCAATTTACTCAGGAGATAAGGTTTGAGCGTTTGATAAGCACCCACCAATCCTTTAAACACTTCATAGAGTTCGTCGCGTCTCCTTCCCCATTCATTAATGGGTGACATGTACCAATTGTCCCGGTTGACCAGCATATACCAATTCCATCCTACTGCTCCTCCAAGCAGCGCGGTCAAGGTAATAAGTCGATAATGGTTCGGTGTTAAAACGCCTGATTCATAATGACGGGCATGCCAAACGCCTGAAGCGAACTCGGCAATATAGGAAACATGGGACAAGCTGGTTAAGAACCGAACCTTGTCGATTAACTTCCGCTGTTCATGTTCATCTTCCATCAACTCGTTAGAGGGATAAAGGTCGATCCCAACTAAATCACAGGCACTTTGCATCTTTGCCCAATCATGAGCATAGAAAAATGGGTACAAATTGAGATAAATGGGAACGTCGATCCCCAGTTTTCGGTACACATGGACACACCATCTGGCACACAGATAGGCGTAATGGTACTTAAATTCAAAGTAATCCAGATTCCGCTTGAGTTCTCGATCTCCTTTTAAAGGAAGACCCCTTTCATCCTTAAGCATACAGGCAATGAAAGGTCCGGCTTCTTCAAAATCTCGATATTCGGCAGCCCAAGCTCGGTTTAATTCGTGAACATTGTTTCGATACTTTTCGCGCAGGAAATCCTGAAAGAGACCCGGTTTCCCGTTCAAGCCGTATTGATGGCCGAAGACGTCCGGCCACGGATCAATTTCGTTATCCGCTTGAAGCAACACGATATGGCCCGATTTGCGGGAGGCAAGGTAAGGTTTGATCACGGCGCATACTTTCCTTAAATATACTTCCGCATATTCCAAAAACTTGGGATGAAGACGGTGATACTTATAAGCGTAAGAGGGAATACCATCATTTGGCCACTCACTATAAATATAAGGACCCGGCCGTATCAGGAGCCAGAATCCTTCACGGCGTGTGAGTTCCAAAAAACCCTTCAGATTATGCGTCTCGTCTGTTTCTCCTGTAAAATCAAAATGTCCCCGCCTCACCTCGTGATAGTCCCACGGGACGTAGGTAGAAACCACCTTAAGCCCCATTTGACGTACTTCCTCAAGAATGACTTTCCAATAACGGGGATTCAATCGCCAGTAATGAACTTCGCCGCTAATGAGCGGAACCTTGGCGTTTCCCACATGCACTTGATTTTGCTTAATCTGAACTTTGCGGAGGAGTTTCATCCCATCACCTCCGCAAACAGAGTACAGAGAACGGAGTACAGAGTACAGAAGATTACATCCCGTTCTTTTTTACTCTGTTCACTGTACTCTGTACTCTGTTCTCTTCTTTCAGATGGGATCATCCCAATCACCTGTTTGTCTCGCCACGGTGTGGCGAGATCCTTTCTCAAAGGATCAAAGAGCGCGCGATAGTTAGAACTAAATGCGCGCTCTTTGCAAGCAGGTGATGGGATCATATAATGATGTTCACCAATCGATTAGGAACTACGATGAATTTTAGAATGGGCTTGCCATTGATCCATTTCTTCACATTTTCGTCTGACAAAACCACTTCCTTAAGTTGATTGTCGTCCAATCCTATAGGCAGAATAAGGCGAGAACGGATCTTCCCCGATATTTGAACCACAATTTCGACATTACTTTCAATTAAGTAACGCTCGTCTGTGCTGGGCCAAGGTTCATAAGCGAGCGTTTTCTTGTGTCCCAAACGCTGCCAAAGTTCCTCTGCCACATGAGGCGCAAAGGGGGCCAGTAAAAGAAGGAATGTTTCCACCGTTTTTTGAGACCTCATTTCAAGTTTCGTTATGTCATTGACAAAGATCATAAGTGCAGCGATCGCGGTATGAAACTTCAAAGCCTCAATATCCGCCGTTACCTTTTTGATCGTTCTGTGAAGGATTTTTAATTCCGCTTGTTGAGTGGTACCAGGTACAGCCGGTGCCGGGTTCTCCGAAC
>JACQQP010000084.1 GCA_016206945.1 Candidatus Omnitrophota bacterium
CGCTCGGTTGATTGCTCAAGCGACTCCGGCGGCAACTGCCGCTCTTCAGTCTTTGGGTCTGACATTAAATCCGGATCAACTTGGACGGGCCAGAACGCTCCTTCATTCCGTATCGTTTGGTACCGTGGCGCGGCTCGGCGGAAACTTGGTCGGCATTTTGAACCGCTTGCGCGATGCCAATGTCCAGCAGAATTTAGACAGTCTCGGAAGCGATTTGGCAAGTGTGGCTCAAGTGGTTTTACTTGCGCTTGCCGAAGGTGCCGACGTTCTTGCCAAGTTAGTTGACAGTGTCCCTTCAAAGTTTACGATCGATGAACTCAAAGAAATTCAAAAATTGACGGTGGATGCCATCCGAAGCATTTTGAAGAATTTACCCTATGTCTTAGGATTGGAGCCTGATGCGAGAAAAAATCTTTATGCGGTGTTCGGTTCGCTTGGCTTTGGGGGATCAATCCAATCCATGACTACTGCGGGCAATTTTGTGACCACCGAGACCAATTTGGGCGTCTTTTTTGCGCAGGTGAGCGCGGGCGGCCTTCCTTCAGGCAGGTGGGAGATAGGAGAGGGAATGACGTTAAGGAGAGAAGGAGATGGTCCTTACATATTTGAATATGAGGATAAGTCGGTCCATTTTTCCGATACAGATTCCAATGAAACGACGATTAAAACACGGCTTAGGGGAGAGGAAGGGGGAGAGGAAGCCAACCTGACATCGGATAAAATTGAAGGGCGAATCAAAAACATCAAGAGCGAACCAAACAATGGAGCCGCATCACTTATTATTGAGACGGATGTTAAGACCGTTCGTGTCACCATTGGAAACGGCGTCCCAACCCGAATTGATTTCTTTGACGGTATTGATGCTGATTTACAAAAAGCTCCGGTAAAAATGATTGTCTACCTGAGTCGTTCTACTGTAACGGTTGAAAATGGTCAGAAAATGACGATTAAGACGACGAGCGGTTCTACGTTCTCTGTTAATTTGGATGCAGCTGTTGACATGAGAGGCGCGATGCCCATTAGTGAAGGCCCGAACGGTGAAATTATATTCAAGGATGTGGATGGTAATGAACATACGATTAAACTTTTGAAATCTAAATTTTATGTGAAGAGTTATAAGATCGTTTCATCGCCAAAGGGCGCTTCCGGCGCCACAGTTTACACGCCGCAGGGCGAGGTGGTGGCTGAATTTGCCGGTGTGACGGACGTTCAAGATGCCGTGGATCCGGCAGGCGGAATCACTGTGAATGGGCCGGGAGCTCAGCAAATCCTGATTCAAGATGTCGTAGATAGAGAAGGCAACGTTAGTAAAACCGAAATCAAGTACACGATCGGAGATCAAGTCTTTACCGTAGACGTTACCAAAGTTGGGGATAATCTTGAGGTCGTTACCAAAATATCAAACGGATCATTCGTTGAGAGCTTCGACGGGCCTGTGACCGTCAGTATTCAAAACGGCGGAGTTCTATTTACGGGGGCGAGATTAGGATCCAAGCAGCCGATTTCGATATTGGTCCTAGTAGATCCGATTACGGGCGCAGCTTCACATACCATCGTTGAAATCTCCGGTCAGAAGTTTGGCAAAGTGGTGCAAACAATCAATCCGGAACTTCCAGTTGGCACGACATTTTTTGTCACACCGGAAGGCGGTATCGTATTTGTTAATGCAGAAGGACATGTAATTCAAACATTCGGGAACGTCGGCGCGATTGAGGTCAACACGAAAAAACCGAATCAAGTTGTCTACATTAATAATGGAGTCGTCGACGGCGTCCGCGGCGGAGCGGTTATTTATGATTCTGAAGGAATCATTGTTGGAACCGTCGGCGCTGTGGGACCATACACGGTTGGCGGTCACATTACCGTTTTAGAGGGAGTCGCGGGGACGCGTGTGATTGGTGGGAGAGGCGTGATTCAAACAAACCTTTATAGGGGAACGCTTGCGATTCCTGACAGCGCGAGCTCAGCTTACGTGATTGAAAATTCAAATCTTTCAGGCGGCGTTGATCAGACTGTGATTTATCAAGACGGCCGAATTTTGATGAGAAGCACCAACGCATCAGGAAATCTTGTGTTCGAAAATGTGTTGTTTGGCGGGATTTACTATACCGTTTTATCCAGCGGAACCGTTCAGTTGGCACGGCCGACGGCTGCCGGCCTCTACACCATTATTTATTTCCCATCGGGACTTGTTAACATTAATGGAAATAATGTAACGGTGCCCATCAATGCCGAGAATGTCCCGGCCGAGATTGTCCCGGCGCAAAAAGGAGTTTATGTTGTCACAGGGAATGGTGTTCAATTTATAGCCAATGCAATCGAAATACAAACAGCAAAGGTAACGGCACAAACCGTCTATCAGCTTACTGAGCCTCAAGTGACTGCAGCGGTGACCGCTATTCAAGCCGTTAGCGGTCTCCCCATTACAGCAGCCAATATCGCAGCGGTCACGGCCATTCAAGATGCCAATAAAGTCTTAGTCAATCCAATTCCACTGAATTCAGTCACCGCTTCTGTGATTGCTTCGATCATTGAAGCCAAGCATTTGAC
>JACQQP010000081.1 GCA_016206945.1 Candidatus Omnitrophota bacterium
CGTTTAGTCCTGTCAAGGCCCAGTTCGTCAGAATCCGCGGAATTCGTTCTGATTCCACAAGCAATTTTTATATTGAGGAAGTTAGGATTTATCCACCCAAAGGCTGGCCGGTCACAAGTTTTGTTACGAGAAGGTTCAATATCCAGGGAGACATTCTTGCTGAGTTCCAAACAGGCGGCCGTGCGGAGAGTTTCACTTACGATAAGGATGCCCTTGAAAATGTGACACGAGTTCTCGAAGCGCATCATCAAGCAGATCGCAAAGCAGTAATCAAACAGGTAAAAGGTAATGGTGGAAACACAATTACACAACTCACGGATGGAAATCGTACTACTGAAGCAACCTTTTATCGCGTGAATAACCAGGAACCCTATGTGGATTTCGAGTTGAAGGAGCCCACGGAAATCAGGGAGGTTCGAATCCTTTTTAGTGATTACAACGAGTCCTATCGTTACTTTTATTGGGTTGATGTTTCTGAAAATGGATCCAGCTGGACTCGAGTTCACAACCATATTCAGGCGTCCGAAAGAAGCTGGCAGAGGGTTACTTTTAATCCCGTTAGAGCAAAGTTTGTGCGAGTCGGTGGTTATGAAGATAACGATCCAAATTTCCTGAACATGCATGAGGTCGAAATTTATGGGTCTTCCCTCGGCCCCGTCGAATACACAACAAGCCGTTTGATTGACCAGGAAGTTCTGCCGACCCAATCCATTCACCCAATGTCCGCCAATGGCGACGCCCAAATCGACACCGATCAATTTAAGTTTGGCGGTTCCTCGGCCTTTTTCGACGGAGGGCCGTCGCCTTATGATTACATTTCAACACCAGACGGCACCGATTTCGATTTTGGAACAGGTGATTTTACCATCGATACTTGGGTGAGGTTCTCATCTTGGGATAAGGTGCATACGATTGTTTCGAAGTACGTCGGAGCAGTGGGATGGATTTTTGTTGTGACCCCCGCCTCCAATCCCACGAATGGTGTAATGCGGCTTTATAATTCAGGCAATACATCTGTTGCCGTAGAAGGAAGTCAAGTTCCAGGTGGCATCGCGTTCGACCTGAACCAATGGTATCACGTGGCAGTTGTCCGAACGGGAAATAAAGTAAAATTCTTTAAAGACGGAATTCAACAAGGCTCCGATCAGCTTGTTGCAAACACGGGGAGGATGACGTTTGACGGAGCTGCGACCCCGTTAACCGTTGGAATTTATGAGGGAACTTCACCCTTCCATGGGTGGATCGATGAACTCAGAATTTCAAAGGGAATTGCCCGCTGGACTCAAAACTTTGACGCCGAGCTTCCCACGCAACAAGAATATACACCTGACCAATATACGAAACTTCTTGCTCATTTTAATGGAGAAGATGCGTCGACACGGTTTGAAGATTCGTCATTACAAACGAAGGTCTATGTCTCGAAGGAAGGCCAAGTCACAGCTTCTATTGACCGCCAAGGAAAGCTCACGCGTTATGCTTATGAATATGATGCCATTGGCAATCAGACAGGTTCCTATCAAATGACGGAGCGGGGAACTGGCTTGAATTCCGCCACTGAGTTTCAAGGTGAAGTGCGCGACACGTTTGGCCGCGTGATCCGCCAGATTTCCGATTCTGGAGAGGTCAGCTATTTTAATTATGAACTGGATGCTTTTGGCAATGTCCGTAAGGCGTACGTTCGCGACAGCTCCCCCGAAACGGTTACCGTACGTCCCAATCTCCTTCAATCAGGGCTCAATAACGTTGCGATTACAGGAGACACATGGACCAATATTCAATTCCAAACGGGTCCTAAAACGAACTACCTTTTTGACGGAAAAACGGACACGAGTGGATACGTTTACGTCAGTAACGACGAGCAAAAACCGATCACCTTTGATTTTACAGGCGTTCCTTCACCCAGGGCAGTTGGCGACGTTCAACTCGATACCGATTCCTCTAGGTTTGGTGGATCTTCTGCTTACTTTGATGGAAATGGTGACTATTTAGAAACGGCGGACAGCACCGACTTTGACCTCGGGGTAGATAATTTCACAATCGATACCTGGGTAAAACTTGCGGAGCGGGACAGTTCCTACCATATCATTGCTGAAAAGTTTACAGGAGGGCAATCTGGCTACACCCTTTATACGTACGGAGACGGAAGAGTCTATTTTTACGTTGATAGTAACAGCATTGAGCTTACATCGTCCACGCTTCTTTCCCTTAATGAATGGCATCATATTGCCGTCGTGAGGAGCGGAAATTCTTGGAAGCTTTTCATCGACGGCATGAATGAAGCGTCAATCACCTCCAATTACGCCGTTTCCTATCAGGCCACTCCCTTCAAAATTGGATCACGCAACGGAACCGGCATTTGGTTTAAAGGTTCAATGGATGAGTTTCGCTTCAGCAAAGGAATCGCCCGCTGGACGACCGACTTTTCAAATCAACTTCCTCAAGAAAATACGCCTGACCAGTATACGAAGCTCCTCCTTCATTTTAATGGAAGTGACGGTTCAAAAACGTTTACGAATCACAATTTCACACCGCCTAAGACCGTGGACATTTCAAGAGTTCGCTTCTACACCGATGCACGGCCGAATATGGGCTATAAGATCGAGGTAAGTTATGACGGTTTGAATTGGTCCACCGTCGTTGACCATTCTACAGGAGGAGTGAAGGCCGAGTGGAATGATCATGAGTTTTCGGCAAATGGCGTCCAAAAACTTAGAATTGTTCCCGTGGGTTATGATTACCTCTATATTTATGAGATGCAGATTTTTGGCTCTCTGTCATCCCCGAATGCTTTAATCGGGGATCCATGGATTCCCGCTTCCGCGGGAATGACAATTAACGGCGTGCCACGAAACTTCCAAATTGTCCGCGAATACGATTTCCGCGGCAACATCTTAAGTGAAGAAAATCTGCTCTACCACATTTGGAAGTCACGGCCCGAGTTACAGATTTATTTTCCAGATCCTCAGAAAAAGGGCATTTGGGGTCGTTGGAAGGATAAGACGATTGCCGATTGGGCGCGCGAAGAAGGATGGCTTGAAGATCCAAGACTCATCCGCTATACACCCCAGCTTGAAATCCCGACGCCAGACTTAAAAGATGCCTTTGACGCACGGCGCGAGCTTCAGCGCCGATTCACAGACGACGTCAATCTTCGCGACTGGGCCGAGCGCTTCGGAAGCGCCGATGATCCCAGGCTTTCGGCTTATGACCCTGGCCGCATTCCATCATATGGGCCTCCTGAAGGCGAAGCCAATATTCCACTTGAGCCCGTAGGCCCAACAACTACTGAAACCGTTACGAATCCAGATAGTACTACCACGACGACAGTTCGAGATTCACTGGGCGTTTTCCGAATTGAAGCAAAGGACAGTTCGGGAAGGACCACGTCGGTTACAGAACGAAAGCGCGATGTCAATTCGGGTTTTGGAAGCGGAGTTTCGGTTAAAGCTGATGCAACCGTCACGAATTCAGTATATAAATTCGGCGGCGGCTCTGCTGCCTTTGACGGCTCCGGAGATTATGTATCGACGCCAAACAGCTCAGATTTAGATTTCGGGACCGAGGACTTCACGGTTGACCTTTGGGTTCGATTTGATCGTGTTGGTCCAGGTTACTTCGTCGGTCGTCAAACTGGGAGTACGAATGCGGCTGATCTCTACTATGATGGGGCAACTCTAAAATTCTTCATTATGGGTACGACTGCAGTTGAAGCTGTTTTTCCCTTTAATCCAAATCAATGGTATCACGTTGCAGCCGTCAGAAGTGGTACTCAGTGTTATCTATTCATTGATGGCGTGCAGAAAGGCGCAACGGGAACCAATAGTTCCAATATCAGTGGAACGGCTGGTTATCAGATTGGGGCTTGGGGCGGAGCCGCTCCATTTTTTAATGGTTGGATGGATGAGATAAGAATCTCCAAAGGCATTGCCCGTGCCTTTAGTCCGTCGACTCTTCCTACTCAAGAATATACAGAACCTCCAGATTCCTACACCAAACTCCTCCTTCATTTCAATGGGTATCGGTATGGCGTGGAAAACACGAGTTACTCGCCGCCTGATGGTCAAGGTGTGATTACAATCACAACGACTGATGAGAACGGAGTCCTTGTGCGTGAGGAGAAGAAAGACAGTCTCAATCGTAGCACTGAAATTAAAGAACGCGCGCCCGAGATCAATTCGGGATTTGGAAATGGAGTTGGGGTTAATGGCAACGCCCAAGTCACCCACACCCAATCCAGATTCGGCGGCGCTTCCGCCGCCTTCGACGGCACGGGGGATTATGTCACGGTTCCAAACTCGACAGACTTTAATGTTGGCACGGGAGATTTTACGGTTGAGTTTTGGTGGAACACAACCCATCTGACACCCAATGTCACCCAAGGACTTTTTGATATTGGCTCTTATAACGACGGAAAGGGGATTTCCGCCTACTTCGTGGGAAATGACCTTCAGGTTTATTTAAACGGAGGCGGACCTGCCTATATCAACCCGTACACAAGGCCCATTAATCAATGGGTGCATTTTGCAATCAGCCGCTCAGGAGGAGTGCTGCGTTTCTTTGCGGATGGAATACAAATAGGAAGCGCCGTACCCAATAGCACCAATATTCAAACGGCTTCTTACAATGCAACCATTGGAAAATTTCTGACCAATTATTTTACTGGATACATCGATGAATTTCATTTTTCCGCCTCTGGCAGATCTTCCAATTTCACTCCTCCTGCTCAAGAATACACCTCTGACTCCTACACCAAACTCCTCCTTCATTTCAATGGGTATCGGTATAAGACACAAAGGACGAGTTACACAGCGATTGGCGGGGGAGATACTTTGATCACAGCAACGGACGAACTCGGTCTCTTGCGCGTTGAGAAACGTGATGCAAGTAACCGTGTGACTTACGTGAAAGAAAGAACAGGAAGTGAAAACGTTGCCTTAGGACAGCAAGTTACGACCAATACTGTTTACTATGGAAGTTCCAGTTATTCACCTTCAAAAGCTGTGGATGGAAATTTTCCGACTACGTATCCAGGTGGCGGTGGCAGCACTCCCATTACTTGGATCGGACACCCTGGTACTACGGGCTGGCTTGAAATTGATTTAGGACGTGAGGAAACAGTTCAGCGCATCGATCTCGATACGTGGTACTACTCGGACATTATCGCTCAAAACTATGACTTGTGGGTCTCTCGCGACGGAAAGATTTGGGAGTTCGTCAAAGGCGAGCGAGGGTTGAACCAACCCGCCCGCGTGATGAGCTATCTTTTTTCCGAAATCTTTGGCCAGCCTGAAAAAACGATCCGATATGTGAAACTGACCAATGTAAATGGAGGCAATACAGCGGGCACGCCCTATTATCCGATCATGGGTGAAGTGATGGTTTTTGCGAATCGTTACAAGGAAGAACTCATCACGTACAAACTCGATGGTTCAGGCAATACGGTGAAGACCGTTTGGGAGATTCAGCAATATACGCAGCCCAAACCCGAACCCTTTCGAGCCTCTCAGCAATGGAATGTGGGATCCGCTTATCCCAATGACAATGCTTGGTCAGCGATTCAATATGAGACAGGAGGAAGACAGGTAGATTTGGTTGACATGAATCATGATGGTTTGCCTGACCGTGTGTGGCACGCGTATGAAAGCGGCGCTTATCAACCTTACTGGTATGTTCAAATCAATAATGGTTCAGGGTTCAGTGCGGCTGAGAGATGGGATATTCAAACCCCTTACCCGAATGATGGGAGCTGGAGTGCTCTAAATTACGAAACGAGCGGGAGACAAGTTGACCTCGTGGACATCGATGGGGATGGATTGCCTGACAGGATCTGGCACGCCTATGAGAGCGGATACCAATCGTATTGGTGGGTGCAGAAAAACACGGGTACAGGATTCAGCACACGTGAGCAATGGAATGTTCAATTTACAAATTCACCTTATGGGATTCAACCAGATGCCGCGCTCCGCCACGAGCTTTACGGTGCTCTCAAAGTAGATCTCATTGATATTGATGGCGATGGGGATCTGGACAGAGTCTACCAAAATTACCAAAACGCGAACTGGCAACCTTCCTGGACGGTTCAAAGAAATAACGGGGCAAACAAGTTTGGGGCACCAGAGGAGTGGGCGGTTTGGGTGCCCCCGTCGCTTCCTCAAGGGATGTTTTATGACAGCGCCCTTCGTTATGAATCGGGCAGTTCTGTCTTTCTTGATCTTATTGACATCAATGGCGACAACAAACCTGATCGGATTTATCAAATGTATGACGCGAGTGCGAGTCCAGCCTGGAAGCCTTATTGGATGGTTCAAATCAATAATGGCAATGGATTCAATCCGCCGAAACAGTGGAACATTGAGGCAGCAACTGGTTATCCTGACGGTTACCAGATTGACAATTCAATTCGATACAGGCCAGGCGGAGCGACTTACATTGACTTAGTTGATATGAATGGCGATGGTAGGCTTGACCGCGTTTATCACGCCTATGATAGCGCGAATGGCGGTTGGCAGCCAACCTGGATGGTCCAGTTGAATAATGGTAGCGATGAGAATGGGTTTGACCCCGCAGTTCCATGGGCCGTTTCATTTCCACAAAGCTATCCTCAGGGCCGCGGCCTTGATGACGCACTCCGTTTTGAAACGAATGGCGTGGTTTATGTGGACCTCATTGATGTGAACGGGGACAACCGTCCCGATAGAATTTACCACGCCTATGAAAATGGCTATTACCAGCCCTATTGGATGGTGCAAATTAATAACGGAAGCGGTTTTGATCCCGCCAAGCCTTGGTATGTACAAACGACAGGTACGGGAGAAGATTTTGGCTGGAAAGGAGCCGCTATCAGTTCGCGATCGACGCCGATTCAGATGAGTCTCATTGATATGAATGGAGACCATCTTCCCGATCGAGTGGTTCATGCTTATCAGTATGAGTCGGGACAATATCAGCCTTATTGGTGGGTTCAGTTGAATCAATGGGGAGCACCCGTTCCTCCAACGGAGACGAAAGCCATCAAGGTCTCTGAAGAAGTGATTACCCCGCAAGGGTCTGTCATTTCCAAGACTTTTCGATCTTCCATGGGCAACGTGGCGCGCAATAAGCCCGTTACCGTATCAAGTGAGTATAATTCTACCTATGGCGCTCTTCGCGTAGTGGATGGCGTGTACTCAGAACCAGGACTTTGGTATAGCTCTGGAGCCAATGGGCGTGAGCACTCAGCTCAGGTCGATTTGGGTCGGGTCTTGGGTATTTCGAAGATTAAACTGGACACATTCTGGAATGTCGATTCCTATGTTTCTGATTTCAATGTCAAGATCTCAAGTGATGGCACAACGTGGGAGACCGTGGCCATTGAGCACGGCTTGTCTAACGGTCGAAAATGGGAATATGAGGTGCCTGACAAACAAGCGCGTTTCGTGAGAATTGATGGAATTCGCGGAAGAAATGGGCTTGGCGCCCCTTATTATGGGTTTCTCCGAGAACTCGAGGTGTTTGCGAGCGAAACGCTCAATGTCGGGATTCAAGAAGTCCGCGATTCGGGCGGGAAACTTACGAAGTTGATTGAATCGGTCAAAGAATTCCAGGAACTCTCGCTTGGAAAAGTTGCGAAGGCCACTTCGCAGATGGATTCGAGCTCTTACGACGCCATGAAGGCGCTCGATGGCAATCCTGATACCCTGTGGCGGAGTTATTACAGCTATGTGAATGAAAATGCTTTTGTGATTGATCTTGAGCAGCAAAGGGAAATTACGGAGGTTCGGGTGCTTGGGAAAACTTCTTCTTTAGATTATTTGAAGTCATTCCGAATTTCCACCTCTACGGATGGCGCGAATTGGGATGTGGCTGCTGAACCCTCGGGAGGCACCGAACCCAAAGAATGGGTGGTTGACGTGAGGCGTGTGATCTCCTTTTTCGGATTCCCCGTGCGAATTGCGCGTCAGGCCCGTTACGTTCGGATTGATAAAATCGATGCCGCGTCACCAGGCGGTTCCTATCAATATGACTTCCTAAGTGAAGTGCGTGTTTTTGGCTATGTTCCCGTGACCATCGAAAGAGAGTTCGATGCCCAGGGTCGTGTCATCCGTGAAACTCGAATGGGCGGCAGGGAGCAGGGAAGTGTTGAATACGATTATCACGCCAACGGACAAATCTCAGAAATTCGCCGATATGGTCCTGCGGTAGAAGAGTGGAAACCGCTTCTCTTTGATAATGTGGGGACTTCCTTCAAAGAGTCTATTGATGGAAATCCGAACACGTACGGTTATCTATGGTGGGGGGCAGGGACACCGCCACCTTCGTTTGTGGTGAAATTGGATCACGTCGCGACCGTCGGTATGACGCGCTTCCTCATGGGAGGAGATGCTCTTCCTTATTTGGTTGAAGCTTCTCGTGATGGCATCAATTGGTTTACTGTGGTGGATCAAACTTCAAATGCTAAGAGTGCAGATTCCAATTGGCAGGAGGATTATTTTCCGGCTGTGGAGGCACTTTATTTCAGGATCACGGGTGGGCGGGATATGGTAAACAATCAAGCACAGGCCCTTTATGAATTTGAAGCGTATGGCCCCCTTGCGGTGCCAATTCCCGTTTCTGTCTCGCGTTTCGACGAATTCAGCCGTTCATTTGCAGAGGAAAACGCCCTTTACCTCATTTGGAAATCAAACCCTTCACTGCAAGTCCTCTTCCCAAATCCTCTTGAGAAATCGACACGTAGCGGACGATGGCAGGGAAAAACACTCATCGATTGGGCGCGCGAAGAAGGTTATAAACATTATCACGCGCTGGCTTCGTACGCTCCCGCTACAACGCCAAGTCAATCTGGAGCGAATCGCGATGCGAACCTTCTCCCAGGGCTTAGACAAGTGTTCGATGAGAATCGGGCCCTTCAAGACCGGTTCCGTAAAAACGGCACGAAGGATACCGATCTCATTCAGTATGCGCGGAATAGGGGGTACCGCGAAGATTCAAGGCTCCAGTATTATGGGCCCTTTTCTCCGCTCCAAGAGGTGGCGCGAAGAAATACGTTTGAAACAAAGTTTGACCGCTTCGGAAATCAATCGATTTTGATTGCGCGCGACGAAAACGGTGCGCGCAACTGGCGCAGGTTCGGAGCCGACGGCCGCATTCTGGAAGATAAAGACGAACTCGTTCTGATTTGGGAAGAGCGCGGTGATCTCCACCGAATTTATCCCTCATCGGGTGAAATCAGAAGTTGGGCGGTGAATACTGGTTTTAAAGATCCAGCCTATGCGCGCGCGTTATCCGATTATAGTCCTTATGGGATCGGGGGCTCGAACACCGATGA
>JACQQP010000086.1 GCA_016206945.1 Candidatus Omnitrophota bacterium
ACCAAGCCAAACGTGGCCGAAGCAATCTCAAAACTCCGAGATTGCTTCGCCGTACCGACCGTACGGCACCGCAACACCAAGCGCCCGACCGGCGCTCGGACAAGCGGCGTCGGCCTGACGGCCTCCTCGCAATGACGGTCATACGATAACCGTCACTTTATTTGCAGCGCGCGCGAGCCGGAAACTACCTCGATCAATTCCTTGGTAATCGCAGCTTGGCGTGCCTTATTGCGAAGAAGTGTAAGCGATTCAATCATTTCGCGGGCGCTGTCCGTTGCCTGGCGCATCGCCATCATACGGGAAACTTGCTCGGCGACAAGAGAATGTTTAACGAACTGCCCGACTTGAGCGTCTATAAATTCTGGGAGTATGAAATCAAGCGTTTGGTCAAGCGAGGGTTCGATGATGTAGTCAATGACGTTACTTCCTGCGGCCGTACCTGGTACCGTCGTAGTTGCAATCGGAAAAAGTTGTTCCACGGTGGGTTTTAACGAGCCCAGTGACGCCACCTTCGTGTAGATGAAAATAACTTGATCTGCTTCGCCCGTTCGAAATCGTTCAGTCGCAATTTGAGCAATTTTGCGAATGGTTTCATCAATTTCGTTAGGCCGCGGCACACCAAATTCTTGCGCGATGCTTTGTTTTGTGCGTCTCAGATAGGTTGCGCTATGCCGTCCGATCGCAACGAAATAGCATCGAGA
This sequence comes from Candidatus Omnitrophota bacterium, assembly GCA_016206945.1. GTDB lineage: Bacteria > Omnitrophota > Omnitrophia > Omnitrophales > Danuiimicrobiaceae > 01-FULL-45-10b. The sequence goes on from JACQQP010000086.1 coordinate 702, forward strand.
GACAGAGGGTTCGGAGCCCAAATATCGGCTCATCCGCTCGAGGATGTTGGTGTTGTAGGAACCGCAAAGCCCCGTGTCGGAGGCGATCACGAAGACGAGGGTAGGAGCGGGTTTTGAATCCGCCCCTATGAGGCGTTTTTCAAGTAAAGGATGAGCGAGCGGTTTTTCTTTGACAAGTGTTTCAAGGATTCGCTTGAGTTCACTGATGTAGCGATCTGATTGCCTCAGAAGCTCTTGGAGTTTTCTCAGTTTGGCTGCCGCTACCATTTCCATGGCGCGCGTCATTTTTTTGGTGTTTTCAACACTCTTGATCCGTCTTCGTATGTGTCTTAAGGAAAGGGCCATATGTTAATTAACCTGCGTGCCTTGCCACAAATTCCTTTTTGAACGCTTCGATGGCTTCGCGAAGCCTTTTTTCGTTCTGTTCGGTTAAGACTTTCTGACTTTGAATTTCGTGCTCAATAGCTGTATGTTTCTTTTCGATAAAGTCAATGAGCTCGACCTCAAATTTTTTCACGAGTTCCAGTTTAATATCATCCAAGTAGTGGTTGATTCCCGCGAAAATAATGAGGACTTGTTTCGCAAGCGGCAGGGGAGAGAGAATATTTTGTTTCAAAATCTCAACCATTCGATCGCCGTGCGTCAGTTGATCTTTTGTGGCCTTATCGAGATCGGTTGAAAGCTGAGCGAACGCCGCAAGTTCGCGATGTTGCGCAAGGCTCAAACGAAGCATTCCTGCCACTTGCTTCATCGCTTTGGTTTGGGCGTTTCCGCCGACGCGTGAGACGGAAAGTCCGACGTTAATGGCAGGTCGTACGCCCGCGTAGAAAAGATCGCCTTCTAGATAAATCTGCCCATCGGTAATGGATATGACGTTTGTAGGAATATAGCTTGCAATGTCTCCCGCTTGGGTTTCGATGACGGGAAGTGCTGTGAGAGAACCTCCTCCTGAGTCGTCTCGCAATTTTGCCGCACGCTCAAGAAGACGCGAATGAAGATAAAACACATCTCCAGGATAAGCCTCGCGCCCGGGCGGTCTTTGAAGGAGAAGCGAAAGCTGTCTGTAAGCTTGGGCATGCTTCGAAAGGTCGTCGTAGATGAGAAGCGCATGTTTTCCTGTGTAGAGGTATTCTTCGCCCATGGCGCATCCTGCGTAAGGGGCGAGATATTGAAGCGGGGCTGGATCTTCTGAGGAAGCAACGACGATGGTTGTATAATCCATCGCACCTTCGGCTTCCAGCGTTTTCGCAAGTTGCACCACCGAAGAAAGTTTTTGTCCAATCGCGACATAGATACAGTAAACTTCTTGACCTTTTTGGTTCACAATCGTGTCAATTGCGATCGCTGTCTTTCCGGTTTGACGGTCGCCAATGATGAGTTCGCGCTGGCCGCGACCAATCGGAATCATGGAGTCAATCGCCTTGATTCCTGTCTGAAGCGGTTCTTTGACAGGCTGGCGTTTCAAAACGTTTGGAGGGACGAATTCAACGGGCCTGAACGATTTGGTAGCGATCGGGCCTTTACTGTCAAGAGGCAGACCCAATGGATTTACAATTCGGCCCAGAAGCGCTCTTCCCGCGGGGACTTGGACGATTTTTTCAGTTCTTCGGACCAGACTTCCTTCTTTAATATTGGCGTCGGAACCTAAAATGACCACGCCAACGTTGTTCGTTTCAAGGTTGAAGGCAATTCCGGCTGTCCCGTCTGCAAATTCGACCAGTTCGCTCGCCATGGCCTCTTCGAGTCCGTAAACACGGGCAATCCCGTCCCCCACTTGGAGGACGTAGCCCACAGACTCCATCTTGAGTTTCTTTTCATACTTTTGAATTTCTGCTTTAATGGCAGATGTGACTTCTTCTGGTTTTAACATCTTCTATACCTTCTATACCTTCGCCGTTCTGAGTTGAGATTGAAGCCTGTCTAATTTTGCTCTTACGGTTCCATCGATCATGTGATTTCCCATTCGGATTTGAAGGCCGCCGAGCAGGTTCGAGTCCGTATCCGTTTGGATGAACACTTTTTTTCGAATGGATTCTTCCAGCGCTTTTTGGATGAGCTGCAAAATGCTGGGATGAAGCTCGCGCGCACTTATGACGGTGGCTTCTTGCACCCCCTTTTTTTCGTTGATCGAGACGTGCAGTCGATCCACGATGAACGGGAAAAGCTCGATTCGATTCTTGTCCACAAGCACATTGAGGGAATCTTGGGCCACTCGAGACGTCTTAGGCCCCAAGACCCCTTCGATTAAGGAACGTTTTTCAACCCGAGAAATGAGCGGACTCCGAAGAAGATTCAAGAGTTCAGGGCGCGTTTCCATTGCTTGACGCACTGCGGAAAGTTCTTGAAATAGAGAATCCACTAGATTTTTTTCTTCAGCGAGTTCCAAAATCGAACGTGCGTAACGGTCCGCCACTTCTAGAGCCTTCATTATTTTAACTTCTCCAAATCTTCGATGAAATCGAGTACAAGTTCCTTGTCTTTGGTTTCATCCAGTTTTTCTTGAAGGAGCCGCTCGGTCGCCGCAAGCGTGAGATCTGCAATTTCGTTTCGGAGCGTCACTTTGGCCTTGGCGACTTCGAGTTGAATATCTTCTTTGGCTTTTTCAAGAACGGCGCGCGCCTCGCGACGGGAATTTTCTTGAAGGTCGCCAGCGACACGCTTTCCTTCATCAATGGCTTCCTGAAGCTTCTTACGCGCTTCTTCCTCGATCTGGGAACGCGCGTGCTCGTAATCAGTTTTGAGTTTTTCAACTTCCTTTTTAGCCGATTCAATTTCCTCAAAGCCTTTCGCAATTCTTTCACGCCGCTCATCGAGCAGTTTTAAAAGCGGTTTCCACGCCTTTTTCTTAAGGACCCAAACGAGAAGGATAAACGCAGCCGCTTGTGTGAGTATTTCTTGGATCGATAGATTCATTTTTGGTTTTCCCTAAAACTTCGCTTAGGCGATTTTGCCCTGGAGAATCAAAACAGTCAGGAGCGCGTAAATCGTCAAGGCCTCGATAAAGGCGCACCCAATGATCATCGCGGTTTGAATCTTATTGTAAGCCTCAGGTTGTCTCCCGATTGCTTCCATCGCATTGCCAATGGCGCGTGAAAGACCAAGCGCTGAGCCAAAGGCAGCAATGGCTACCGCAAGCGGAAGGGTCCACGAAAGTGCAG
>JACQQP010000088.1 GCA_016206945.1 Candidatus Omnitrophota bacterium
CTTGCTCACCTGGGTATGATACTCCTTCCTTTTTTACCCCAGACCGCTCATGAGATTCTCGACCGCCTCAGAATTAAGGAAAGATTTGTTCAAAATGCTCAAGCGTTTCGGGAACCGTTCGTAAAGGCGGGTGCGTCCATAGAGAAAGGGAGCGCGCTTTTTCCGCGCTTAGATGAGGAATGAGTGGGATGCCCCCATCACCTGCTTGCCAAGAACGCGCTTATGAATCTGGTGATCAAGCGCGTTCTTGTATCTCTTCGAGATTTCACCGCCCCAGTGGTGGTGAACAATGGGGGGTGAAGAAGCAGGTGATGGGGTGATCCCACCACCTGACTATCCGCCGAAGGCGGATCTAATACAGCTGAAGCAAACTATCGGCCCTACGGGCCGAAGTCAGGTGATGGAATGAATTTTGTCGACACGCATTGTCATCTTCATTTTCCTGAGTTTGAATCTGATTACGATGAGGTCGTTCGGCGGGCGCAGGAAGCTGGCGTCATGTTTTTTGTTAATGTTGGAACGGATCTGGAATCGTCTCGCAGAGCCATTGCTATGGCCGAGCGATACGATTTCGTCTACGCCACCGTTGGGATTCATCCCCATGATGTCAAAGATGCGACGCCTGAGGATATGGGTCAATTGGGAGGACTTGCTAAACACCCGAAAGTGGTCGCCATTGGCGAGGTGGGACTTGATTTCTATCGAAACCTGTCACCTGAACCGATTCAGCGAAAATTAATCGTTCAATTTTTCGATTTGGCGAAGCAGGCAAATTTGCCCCTTGTTTTGCACATCCGAGAAGCGTATGAAGCGATGATCGAACTTCTCGAAGCTCATTTTAAGCTGCCCATTCGAGCGGTCAGTCACTGTTTTGCAGGAACCCGCGAGGTGATGAGCGAACTTCTTCGCCTTGGACTTTTTATTTCCTTTGCCGGGCCCGTGACCTATAAGAAAAATGAGGCTTTGCGGGAAGCCGTGCGGGCTTGTCCGATGGACCGAATCTTAATTGAGACAGACGCCCCCTTTCTCGCACCTCAAACTCATCGGGGAAAGCGCAACGAACCTGCTTGGATGATGGAAACGGCACGCTGGATCGCCGATATCAAAGGGGTTTCTTTGGAGCAGCTGGGCGAAGTTGTTTTTGAAAACTCGGAGCGCCTTTTTGGCCGCTCATTTGTGAATTGAATATGAAAGCTATTTTCGTCGAGCTCTTTTATTTTTTTAAAAGGGAAAAAGTTTATTCCTTTCTTCTTGCTCTGGTCATATTTTTTTACGGAGCAGTCTTTTGGATGCATCAAATGGACAAAGGGGAACGTGTTGCAAGTCGAACGATGCAACGGATAGAAGCGCTTCTCAAAGAAGCTCCTCAGAAACCCCAAATGATTCAGGAGCAGTTGTCCCAGCGTCCTCTCCTTTGGTGGCTCGTTCAGCTCTTTACCGTTCTTTTTGTCTTTGCTTTCGGCCTCGGTATTTGGTTCGGCTTGAGTGATCTGAGGCGTTTGTTTTCAAGAGGGGAGTTAATTCCTTCTTTGCGCCAAGGGCTCCATATTTCTTGGGGCGTCTCGGACATCGCTAAAGTCATGATTTTGTTTTTTTCATCAAGCATCTTACTCAATTTAGTGTTAGCCGTTTTGAGACCGTTCCTAATTAATCGATCCCATTCTTCTTTGTTAATTGTGCATACGTTGCTGCTGGATCTCGCTGCTGTCTTTCTTATGATCTGGGTGGTCACGAGGAGCGGCGCTCGTCTGTGGGATCTGATGGGTTTTCATTTAAGGCGCCTTCCCTGGCATGAGGTATGGTGGGGCGTGCGCACGTACTTTGTCATTCTCCCCATTTTTATTACGATTTTGGCCACCTTGGTCTATTTAGCCAGCCGCCTTTCCTATGAACCGCCTCCTCATCCTTTGGTTGAAATATTACTCGAGGAGGAAAGAACATCCCTATGGTTACTGGTCTATTCGCTTTTGGCAGCTTGCCTTATCGGGCCTGTCGTCGAGGAAATTTTCTTCCGCGGGTTTTTTTATCCTGCTTTGAGGAAATATCTGGGAGTGGGTTGGACCATGGCCTTGACGGCGGTGCTTTTTGCCGGTGTTCACGAAAATATTTTTTCTTTCCTTCCTATTTTCTTCTTAGGTCTCGTGTTGAGCTATCTTTATGAGAAGCGCACCAATTTAGCGTCCTGTATTACCTTGCATATCATTCACAACACGGCGTTCATTTCATATTTTTTTCTGATGAAAAGCGTACTTTTAAACTCATGACTCTGATCGCCATTGCCATCTGGATCGGAATTTTTCTGATGAGTGTGACCGTGCACGAGGTCTCCCACGGAGCAGTGGCTTACCTGCGCGGGGATCCGACCGCGAAAGAAGTAGGCCGTCTGACCCTGAACCCCTTGAAGCATGTTGATCTCATGTGGACGATTTTATTGCCCATGACCCTGTTCATTGCGACCGGAGGGCGATTCATCATGGGAATGGCAAAACCGGTCCCGGTCAATTTCTTGAGGCTTCATCGGCCCAAGCGGGATATGATTTGGGTGGCTCTGGCAGGGCCGGCGGCCAACATCATTTTCGCGGAATTCCTCTTTTGGGCGGCTCAAGTAAGCAGTCTTCCTTTTTTGCTCTTGGGCGTATATTTTAATTTGGGTCTTGCTGTTTTTAACTTGATTCCGGTCCCGCCGCTTGATGGATCGCGAATTCTGGGCGGAATTCTTCCGAAACCGCTGGACCAGCAATATTTGAACCTTGAGCCTTACGGTATCTTTATCGTCCTGATTCTTTATTTTACGGGATTGCTGTATGCTTGGGTGATTCCTGGAATTAATCTGTTAGCGTGGCTGTTGGGAATTCCGAAACTTTATTTATGAGACGTAGGCCGAAAACAATTGAGTCCGTCGGGGAATTTGGTTTGATTGATCAAATCAAGAAATGGATTCCGCCTATGCACCGCTCGGTCGTTTGTGGAATTGGAGATGACGCAGCTGTGTTTCCCATGGCGGGCGGAGGATATCAATTGCTTACGATCGATACCGTGGTCGAGGACGTTGATTTCAAGATGAACCGCGCTACGCCACAGCAAATCGGTTGGAAGGCGCTCGGCGTTGGCTTGAGCGATCTTGCGGCCATGGGCGGAATTCCAAAAATGGCTGTGATCAGCCTGACGCTTCCCCGAAGGACGCCTCTTCGGTTTGTGAGGGACTTTTACGAAGGCATTCGGAAATTGGCAAGGCGGTTTCGCGTTTCTATTGTCGGCGGAGATCTTTCGCGAGGACCCAAGATCAGTAGCTCCATTGCGGTTCTTGGCGAAGCAACGCGGACTTCAACTGTATTTAGGAGCGGTGCAAAGATCGGGGACCTTATTTGTGTGACGGGCAGGCTGGGAGGTTCTATTCTGGGAAAGCACTTGAACTTCCTTCCGCGCCTCCGCGAAGGACAATTTCTTGCCCGACGCGGTGTTTCTGCGATGATCGATCTTTCCGACGGTCTCGGCCAAGATCTGAATCATTTGATTTCAAATTCGCGCACGGCCTTTATGATTGATGAGGCAAAAGTGCCAATTTCCGAGGCAGCGCGCAAACTTGCCCGCGGCAATCTGAGAAGGGAATTGATTCATGCTTTTTGTGACGGCGAGGATTTTGAGCTTTTGTTTACCATTCCGCGGTCCAAATTAGGAACGCTCCAAAGGGCATGGCCGAAGCGCTTTTCGATCCCGCTTACGGTCATTGGCCAAGTGATGCGTCTTGCGAAAGGAATGCGCCCCACGTACAGGTATCAAGGTTATCGGCACTTTTAATTGTTCATGAGCACGCGAAAAAAATGGGAATCCCATTCGCCAAATCAGACCATCGCGCGGGGCCGCTTGATCGGCCAGACACTTCATCCCGGGACCGTGATCGCCTTGGTGGGCGGGCTTGGAAGTGGAAAGACCACTTTGGTAAAAGGCCTCGCCTTAGGTCTCGGTGTTAAAGATTCGCGTGAGGTGAAAAGCCCCACTTTCGTTATTCTTCATCGGTACGAAGGGCGATCGCCTCTTAATCATTTTGATCTTTATCGATTAGATCGAACTTCGGATCTGGACCGCATGGGAATCGAGGAGTTTTTGTCGGACCCAAACGCCATCTCGGTGGTCGAATGGGCTGATCGTATTCCAAGTATTTTGAGCGAAGCAGATATAAGAATCGAACTTTCCCGATCGGGCGATACGGATCGCCTGATCCAAATGGATGCACGTGGACGCTAAGAATATTCTTGCCGTTGATACCTCCTCGCGGCTTTTGTCCGTCGCAATCCGCGCGAAGGAGGGTTCCGTTTTCGAAGTGAATCTCGAAGGGACGCCAAGACATTCGGAGCAATTGATTGATTTAATTGAAGAAGGCCTCAAGCGATTGAAACTTGAAAAGCGCGAACTGGATCAATTTTTGTGGGCACTTGGACCTGGATCCTTTACGGGTCTTCGAATTGGTCTTGCAGTTTTAAAGGGGTTCCACCTGGGGCTTAAGAAAGAATCTCGGGGTGCTTCAAGTCTGGATTTGATTGCGCTCGGGACAGGTTTGGTTCAGGGTCGGCTTGCAGTTTGTGTCGATGCAAGGCGCCAGCATATTTATGCGGCCGTTTATGACTTCAAAAACGGGAGCATTCATAAAGTTCTGAAAGATTCTCTCCTTTCCTTCAATGAGCTTTTGAGGAAAGTGGGCCGCGTGACTTTTTTTACGGGGGACGCGCTGCCTACTTACGGGGATATCCTGCGGAAAAGGCTGGGTAAAAAAGCCCTTTTTTTGAAGCCTGCTTTTTGGTATCCTCGAGCTCTGTTTCTCATTCAACTACTGGATTCAA